>JAYUCN010000632.1:0-3870 GCA_043740335.1 Planctomycetota bacterium | reverse complement strand
CGACACGGTCTGGGAGTGCGACTGGGAAGGCAAGCAGCGCGTTGTGGGCAACGAACATCCAACCCAGAAGCCAACGCGCCTGTTCGAGATCCCGATCGAACTCCACACCAAGTCAGGCGACGTCGTGCTGGAGCCCTTCAGCGGCTCGGGCTCGCAGTTGATCGCGGCGGAGAAGCTGCGCCGCCGTTGTCGGGCCATGGAGATCTCGCCACCGTTCGTGGATGTCGCGATTCGCCGCTGGCAGAAGGCCACGGGCAGGGAAGCCACGCTGGATGGTGACAGGCGCACCTTCAACGAGATCGCGGCTGAACGCGCTTCCACGCCCCCGGTCTGAGCGATGACCGACGGTGGCGACAACTCGGGGCGCGACCAGCGCGGACGCTTCGGCCTCGGCAACCCCGGTGGACCGCGTGGACCGCGTCGTTCGACCCTGCTGCGTCAAGCCGCCGAGCAGGCCGTCTCGCCCGAGTACATCGCTGCGATGATCAAGAGGGCCACTCGAATGGGACTCGAAGGCAACCTGGCGGCGATGCGCTTCGTCTTCGAGCGCGTGTGCGGGCGTGCTGCCGAGGCGCCTGCCGACGCCGAACCGCTCGACATCGGGCTGCCGCGCATGCGCACAGCGGCGGATTGCAGCCTGACCCTCGAACGCATCGTCAACGCCATCGCTCAGGGGACCGTCAACCGGGATACCGCCACGCTGCTCATCGCCGCCGTGCAGGCCCGGCTACGCGCCATCGAAGTCACCGAACTCGAGCGGAAGCTGGCCGACCTCGAAGAGACCGCCGCCGACCGCGGCAACTGAACAACCATGAACGCCCGCGACAAGAGACTGCGGAAGCTGACGCGGACCGTGCGCGCACGACCAGTCAAGCCCGACGTGATGAGGGCGGCCTACGAGAAGTTTCGCGAAATTGGCGAGCTCCCTGAGGACCAGCGCATCGCCGGTGAGATTGTCCATCTGGTCCGAAGTGGCCTCGATGCAGAGACGGCGTTTGCATGCCAGGGCGACGAGAAGACCCTGATCCGCGCCTACGTGTGCGCACCGCCGCGTCCGAAGGACGAAGCGATGGACGGGCTTCTCAACGAGGCCGCGTGGGGAACGGAGACGATTCAGTGGGCAGCACGCCACATGCTCAAGGCCCTCGCCAGCATGGGCTTGGACGTGACGCGGCCGCTGTTCGCGGGTCGCGACATGAAGCTGCCCGACTACGGCAGCGTCGGCCTGCACCTACTCGGCATGCCCGAGTGCCTTGCGCAGCCGCCCTACGAGGAACAGGCGCACCGGCTGTTCGATCGGTACGCCGAGCTGCGCAAGCGCATCAACCGGGACGACAAGCGATGGTTCGAGGCGTGCAGCGAGGCCGTCGGCATGTTCCGCACGTACGGCGAGCTGCCCGACGACGAGTTGCTGCAAGATGCGGTGTTGGCGGACGGCGAGTTCCTGCTGCTGCTGCGGCACGACTGCGGCGAGGGCGATCCTGAGTTCATGGCGGCGTTCGATGTAGCAGCGAGAGCGACGGGCGAGGAACGTGCGGCGGCGATCGATCAGGTATGCGAGATGGTGCGGGAGGGGCGGTTGGTGCCCCAGCCGTAGGTCGCCAAGCCGGCGCCGAATTGTGACTCGACCATCCAGACTATCGCTGCGGGTCGACGACGACCTTCGACCCGTCCTTGCGGAACAGCTCCAGGTACGTGTCGAGCGATCCGAGGCCGACTGACCGGCGCCGTTCGTCGACGTGTTCCTGGTCTGGCAACCGGACGACGTGCCAAGTGCCGGTGCCGTCGTCGCGGAGCTGGGAGCCGTATCGCTGCGGCTGGCCGAGCGAGAGCTGCGTGCGGTCGAACAGCAGCGCGAAGTCCTGGCCGACCTGTGCGTGCGCCTTGGCCTCGGCTTCGAGCAACGGCAGCGCGGCCTGCATGAGGCGCAAGTCGCCGCTGTGCTGGACGATCAGGAACGCGTCGGCGCAGGCGCGCTCCGGGAACCGCCCGCGGTCGATCCAGCCGACCTCGCCGACGATGGCGCACAGCCGGCGCGTGTTGTCGACGTCGATGTCGCGCATCCGGTGCATCACTTCCTGCGTGGCCTTCTCGTCCCGCAGCTGCCCTTCGCCCGGATGCATGACCTTGCCGATCTCCACGCGGATCGCTTGGTCGCGCACGGTCCGCTCGCGCAGCTCGGCGGCCAGCCGATCGATCTCGGCGGCGTCCGGCGTCCGCTTGCCGAGCTCGAGCGGGTCGACGCGCGCGTCGACGGGGACCGAGGGCAGGCGCCGGTAGTCGACCTGCCGGCCGCCCGGATAGCTCAGGGTCAGCCGGCCGTCAGCGAACGTGACGGTCTCGTCGATCTCGATGCCACCATCGACGGCGCGGCGACGGATGCGGCCGTCGCCGTAGTCGACCGTGAACAACGCTTGGCGGCCGTTTTCGACGAACACGCAGCGGTCGCCGTCGAAGTGCAGGACGTGCCCGCCGGCCGACAGCTCCCAGGCGCCGGCGAGTCGTTCGCGCAGCGAGGGGGTGGGACGCGGTTCCTGAGCGACCAAGGATCCGAGGCAGAGCAGCAGGAGCAGCGCCGTGGGGCTGGCAGGAGACCGGTGGTGGGCCATGCCCGAGGAATACGGAGCCGGCGCAGCCTGCGCTGGTCGCATTTCCGCGCGCATCTGACGCTTGTGCCTTGAGGTGGTCGGCGGACCCATGGCTGAGTGTGGCCATGAAACTCCAAGTTGCACTCCAAGCGTTCCTTCTCCAACTCCGCGCCGATGGCCGCAGCGAACACACCGTGCGACAGTACCAGCGCCACGGCACCTCGCTCGCGAACTGGTTGGCGACGACCGGCGCGCCGACCAACGTCGCGAAGCTGACGCCCGATCTGCTCGCGCGTTTCTTCGGCGCCGACGCCGCCAAGAACAGCTGCCGCGGTGGCCCGAAGAAGGCGGTCAGCTTGAACGCGATGAGGACGAGCATCCGGTGCTTCGCCCTGCACCTGCACCAGAGCGGGATGGTCGCCACGAACCCCGCTCGCATGCTGCGCCGCGCGAGGTGTGCTCCCCCACCGCCACGGGCGCTGCACGGTGACGAGCAGAAGCGCCTGCTCGCGGTGCTCGCCAGTGCCAGCGGACCCGAGGCCACGCGTGACCGGGTGCTGGTCGAACTGCTGCTCGGCACCGGCATCCGGATCGGGTCGGCGCTGGCCCTCGACATCGAGGATGTCGACTTCGCGCACGGCGAGATCACACTGCGCACGACGAAGAACGACCGCCCCACCACCGTGCTGCTGCCAAAGGCGCTGGCCAAAGAGCTGAAGGCGTTCGTCGCAGAGCGCACGGGACCGCTGTTCACGGCAGGTGACCGTCGGGTCTCCATGCGCCACATCCAGCGGCGTCTCGCTGGATGGCTGGCCAAGGCCAAGGTCACGGGCAAGAGCGCGCACTCGCTTCGCCACAGTTACGCGACCGCGCTGCTCGCGCGCACCGGCGACCTGCGGCTGGTGCAGGCCGCGATGAACCACGCTTCGATCGTCTCGACCACGATCTACACGCAGGTGGATCGGGCGCGGTTGCGGGCAGTGGTTGGCGCGTGATTGCGCGACTGACACCTTGCTGGAGACCACTCGCTACCGACCCGAGAGAAAGTGCGGCGCGAGGACAGGCCGCGGGATATTGTCAAGAGTTGTGGATGGGAAAAACGTGATCACGCGGCGTCGACCTTGGTTCCGTCCTTGAACTTTACTCCGTTAATGATGTCTCGCAGCAGCAGCGACCCGTTGAGTTTGCGCCATCCATCCTGCGCTGCCTCGATGAGCTTGAAGACCATGGCCAGGCACGCGGCCCGCGTTGCGGAGCCCTTGGTGCGGCGATGACGCAGGCG
>JAYUCN010000631.1:0-1534 GCA_043740335.1 Planctomycetota bacterium | reverse complement strand
CACGGCCCTCGAAGCGATGGTGCTCACCGCGGTCTGCTGCGTCGGCTTGTTCGTGGTCGTCTGGACCCACGAGATGGGGCACATCGCCTGCGGCTGGCGCTTCCGCATCCGCACCGACCTGATCACCCTGTCGCCGCTCGGTGGCCTCGCGCACATGAATGCGCCGGCGTCGACGCCGCGCAGCGAAGTGCTCATCTCGCTGGCCGGGCCGGCGGTGCACCTGCTCTGGCTCGCCGTCTTCTGGCCGCTCCAGCTCCTGCTGCCGGAACGGATGCTGTCGATCGGCGGGTGGACGTGGTGTCCGATCGAGTTCGGTGTCTGGTACCTGGTGACGACGAACACGTGCATGCTGGTGTTCAACCTGCTGCCGATCTTCCCGCTCGACGGTGGCCGTGTGCTGCGCGCGCTGTTGGCAATGCGTGTGCACCCCAACCGCGCGACGATGTGGGCGACGACGGTCGGGATCGGCGGGGGCGCGATGTTGATCGTGCTCGGTCTGTTCCAGAAGGACCTCGAGTGTGCGATCCCCGTACTGATCGGCCTGTCGTGCATCTCGGCGAGTCTCAACGAACGCCGCGCCGCCCGGCACGTACTCATCTACGAGCATGCCGCGCGCGATCCGTGGGAGATGGATCCCGACGCCTGGAAGCGCGGCGAGGGACCGCTCGCGGCACCTCACCGCGCGCCAAGGTCTGGCTGGTTCGCGCGCTGGCGGCACGAACGGAGGGCGCGCAAGGCGCAGCAGGCGGCCGTGCGGCAGGGTGCCCTCGACCGCGAGGTCGACGAAGTGCTCGAACGCGTGCACCAGGTCGGCATGACCGGCCTCAGCGAGCGCGAGAAGGCCGTGCTGAAGCGCGCCTCGCAGCGTCGGCGCGGCGCCGGTTGACGCTCCGACCGGTCAGCGACCGAACATCTGCAGCCACTCCTGCTCGCTCTTCGGCTTGAAGACGGCGTTGCTGCGCCGCGTCTCGCCGAGTCCCGCGTGCGGCCGCGGATCGTAGAGGTGGCCCGGATAGAGCACGGCGGAATCGGGCACCTGTGCGAGCTTCTGCGTCAGCGACAGGTAGAGCTGCCGCGCATCGCCGCCGGGCAGGTCGGTGCGACCGCAGCCCTGCAGGAACAGCGTGTCGCCGGCGATGAGCCGGTTCTGCACGAGGAAACATTGCGAGCCCGGCGTGTGGCCCGGCGTGTGGATGAGTTGGATCGGGATCTCGCCGACCTTGACGACGTCGCCGCTGTCGTGCACGGCGAGGTCGCTGTCGCTGCAGCCCGTCATGCGCTTGACCCACGGCGCCTCGGGACGCTGCACATGTACCTTGCACGGGCAGCGCGTGAGCAGTTCGCGCACGCCTTGCAGTTGGTGGCCGAAGAGATCGCCGCCGACGTGGTCGGGATGGAAGTGCGTCGCCAAGGCACCTGTGACCTGGATACCGTCGCGTTCGGCGAGCAGGACGAGTTCGTCGACGGCGTAGCAGGGATCGACGAGCAGGGCCGTCTTCGTGACGGTGTCGCCGATGAGGTAGCAGAAGTTCAC
>JAYUCN010000630.1:0-1535 GCA_043740335.1 Planctomycetota bacterium | reverse complement strand
TGCCGAGCTGCCCGTGCAGACGCTGCGGCTGGACCCGTGGTCCGAGATGCGCCTGCGCGTGACGAACAAGGACGGCACGACCGTGTGTGGCGCTCACTTGAGCAGTGAAGTGATGCAGCAGCGTGGGAGAGCATCGCCCGACCAGACTCTCCTGCAGGAGCTCAGCTACCACATCCTCGGTACCGCCATGCGCGTGGTCCGGTCGGATGACGAAGGTCGCATCGTGCTGAAGTTCACCGCGATCTGCGGGCTCGGCGGGTCGTTTCGCATCGTCGACGGAACGCACTCGTCGGACCTGCTCAATCTGCAAGCCAGCGACGAGGTCGTCGAAGTCGTGCTGCGCTGACTGACGCGTGCGCGTCGACTCAGTGCGACGTGCCGTGCTTCAGCGCCATGTGGTCCTGCAGCTTCTCGTAGTTCGACTTCTGTCGGCGTGCGTAGAGCTGCCGCAAGCCCTTGAGCACGTCGCCGCGCGAGACGATGCCGAGCAGGTGGCGCTCGCAATCGACGACGGGCATGCGCCTGATCGGGCTTTCGCGGAAGGCCGACGCCAGCTCGTAGAGATCGGTCGAAGCGCCGACGACGTCGAACTCGCGGCGCATGTGTTGCGCCACGGTCCCAGGGGATTCCCCGTCGTAGTGCGCGGACGCGATCGCCGTCAGCGCGTCGCGTTCACTGAAGACGCCGACGACCTTGCCGCGTTCGACGACCGGTGCGCCCGAGTAGCCCCGCTGCAGCAGCTCTTCCACGGCGTCGAGAACCTGCGTTTCGGGGCGGAGCACGAAAACAGTCCGTTGCATGACGTGCTCGGCCGTGAGCACCGTTCGGCTCGTGTCCATGCGGGAAGGTTACTTCGCTTCGTCCGCGGGGGGGATCCCCGAAGGTGAGATCGCCAGGGCCATTCGCGTCTGGTCGACGACCCGGCCAAGGCGCTCGACGCACGGGTCGCACTTGCTGCCGCAGCACCAGCGCCAGGTGGCGTCCGGCTCGGTGGCATGGCGCGCCACGAACACGAGGTAGCTCGCATCGACGCCTTCGGCGGCCAACCAGGCGCGGATCCGGGCCGTGGTACCGGCGTCGAGGGTGAAGGGATCCATGCGGTCACGGATAGCGGAACTCGGGCCCCTGGCAAGAGCAAGGTGGCTGTGGAGAACAGTCCTCGGGGCCGTGCCGGCGGTGCCAGCGCGATAAGGTGGTCGGTATGGCGATACCGAATCCGCGCGTTGCGCTGCTGGCCGTCCTGCTCTCGCCCCTCGCCATGCGGGCCCAGGCACCCGGGGCCGTTGGGCTCACGGTCGAACAGGCCCTGCAGCTGCGGCAGGTCGGCAACCCCCAGCTGGGGGACGACTTCGTTGCCTTCACGCTGGTCGTGCCGCGGCCGCTCGCCGATGGGCCAGGCGTCGCCTGGCAGCACCTCGGCGTCATCGACGGCCTCGGCAAGCTCGCGAAGGACACGCGGCCGACGCCGCGGTGGCTCGTCGCGGGCAACGACAGTGCGCCGTCGATGGCGGTGCGGTCCGGGGCGCGCGAGGTGT
>JAYUCN010000629.1:0-1537 GCA_043740335.1 Planctomycetota bacterium | reverse complement strand
CGACACGATCGCCGTGCTGCCGTTCGCGGGTCCGGCCGACCCGAATGCGCGCGACGGCGCGCGTGCGCTGCTGCAGAGCCGCCTCCAGGCGCGTGGCTACCACCTGGTCGAGCTCGCGTGGGTCGATCGCGTGCTGTCCGAACATGGTTGGCTGCGCGACCCGAGCCGCTTCGATCCGGGACCACTGCCGCTCCCCGAGGTCATCGCCGCGTTGGGTGTCGATGCCGTCGCGATCGGGCGCGACCTCGACGAGAGCAGCTTCAATCTGCTGATCCTGCGGCGCCACGCCTTCGGTGGCGTGCTGTCGGTGCAGCGTAGCTCTGGCGTGTGGTGGACGGCCAACCACGCCGCCAGCACCGTCGGCGGCTTTCTGTTGACCAGCGGTCAGGTGTTCGAAGAGCTGCGCGCGCAAGGCACACACGGCACCCCGATGGCGACGCTGGCCCTCGTCGACGAGTTCGTGACCGATATCGCAGCCACCGTGCCGGAACGAACGGCATCCGCGCGCAACGACACCGAGCCCGTAGTTGCGAACGTGACGATGACGCGCGTCCCGCAGCACGCGGGCGTCGAACGCTTCATGGTGGAGGCAGAGGCCAGTCCCGGTGCCACGGTCCGCTTCGAACTCGCCGGCGTCGCGGGCGTGCCGATGGTGGCATTGCCGGGACGACCTGGCCACTTCCGCGGCGCCCAGGAACTGTCGGCAGGCACGATCGTGAACACGATCGTAGTACAGGCGCGCAACGCCTTCGGACGGGAAGTGCGCGTCGAGGTGAAGCCATGAGCGCTCGTTCCCCGCTGCTGACCTCGATGCTCCTCGTCTTCACCGCCAGTTGCACGAGCACCACGGCGGCACACCATGCCGAGCCCGAACTCGAACGCCTGCGCGCGATCGGCTACCGCATCGCCGTGATGCCGTTCACCACGAGTGCGCCGGAAGACGGCTTCCTGGCCGCGTCGCTGGCGCCGGTCGGCGAACTGATCGCACTCGAAGGCAGCCATGGCAAGCCGATGCGCGAGGAGATCGCCACGCTGCTGCACGACGATGTGATCGCCTGGCTCCAGCAGAGCGAGTTCGACGTCATGGACCCGTGGTCGGTGTTCACGCAACTGACCCACGCCGGCATCTCGCCGGCACAGCAGAAGGACCCGGCGCGCGCGGCCGAGCTGGCGCGCGCCCTGCACGTCGATGGTCTCGTGTTCGGCGACGTGCGCCGCTGGAACCGCAGTTGGTACGTGCTGCAGTCGACCGCCGAGGTCGCGCTGCATCTCGAACTCATCGACGGCGGCTCGCACAAGCAGCTGTTCTCCACCGACCGTTCCGAGAGCATCGGTTCGGGTCTCACGAGCGGGCCGACCGGCTACGTGTCGGTCGCCACCCAGCCGCTGGCGGGACTGCGCAGTTCGCACCTGCGCCTGCTGACGCGGTCCGTCGCGCGCCACGCCGTGACCGACCTCAACGGTGGTGCGCTCGGCAATCAGCCGGGCCCCATGTCACCGCGCCTTGCGGTGGTGGCGCTCGCGAAGGAACACGACG
>JAYUCN010000628.1:0-1541 GCA_043740335.1 Planctomycetota bacterium | reverse complement strand
TGGCGGCCTGGTGTTCGAACCGCTCATGACGCTCTACCTCACCGACCGCACCCCCGCCGCCGAGATCGCCGCCGCCAAGGCGTGCGGCTTCGTGCACGCGGTGAAGTACTACCCAGCCGGTGCCACGACGAACGCCGAGAACGGCGTCACGAACTGGCAGCACACGCGCCCGGCCCTGGCCGCCATGGAGAAGCACGGTGTGCCGCTGTTGTTGCATGGCGAGGTAACCGACGCCGATGTCGACGTGTTCGATCGCGAGCGCGTGTTCCTCGAGCGGCACCTGACGCCGCTGCAGCGAGAGTTCCCGGGCCTGCGCCTCGTGCTCGAACACGTGACGACCGAGCAAGGCGTCGCTTACGTCATGCAGGCTGGCGCCAACGTTGCCGCAACCATCACGGCCCATCATCTGCTCTGGAATCGCAACGCGATGTTCCGCGGCGGCATCCGACCGCATGCCTTCTGCCTGCCCGTGCTGAAGCGCGAACGCCACCGGCAAGCCCTCGTGAAGGCCGCCACGGGCAATGACTCGCGCTTCTTCCTCGGCACCGACAGTGCACCGCACGCGCGCGGGCGCAAGGAGAGCGACTGCGGATGCGCTGGCGTCTACACCGCGCATGCCGGCATCGAGCTCTACGCCGAAGCCTTCGAGCAGGCGGGTGCGTTGGACCGTCTCGAAGCGTTCGCGAGCCAGCGTGGCCCCGACTTCTACGGGCTGCCACGCAACACGGATCGCATCACGCTCGAGCGCGCGGCCTGGACGGTGCCGGCGGACTACCCGTTCGGCGACCAACGGCTCGTGCCGATGCGCGCCGGCGAGGCGGTGCCATGGCGGCTCGTCGAAGCTGCGCGCTGACGCGCGTCACTTGTCGGTGCCCTTCGCTTCGACGCGGCGGCACTTCAGGTCGCGACCGTTCTGATGCAGCACGAGGCCCTTCACCGCGTCGCCATCGAGCTCGAACGTGATCGACGCCTCGACGGCGCGGTAGAAGAATTCGGTGGCCGAGCGCGCATACAGGCGGCACGCCGGCTGGTCCGTGAGCTGCGCGAACAGTCCTCGCTCGCGCAGCGTGAGCTCGAACGACGCCGCGGGTGACATGCGGTACGTGCCGACGTAGCGCTCCAACACAGTGCGTTCGATGGCGGCGGGCAACTCGATCGCCAACGGCTCGACGGCCATGCCGTGCAGATGCTGCAGCATGCGTTCCCCGACCGCGTCGATCTCACCGCGTGTCGTGTTCGTGAGCATGCAGACGGCGCGCCCGTACTTGGGCTGCACGCCGAGCCAGGCGTGGTAGCCGCCCGTCTGCCCGTTGTGCCAGAGGGTCTCGCCATCGCGTGCGAAGTGCCAGCCGAGCGCCACAGCGATGCCGTTCGCACCGTCGTGCCGCTTCTGTTGGGAGAGTTCGATCGCCTTTCTGAGCGGTGCGGGTCGCGCGAGCTGAGCGCGTGCGAACTTCAGCATGTCGGCGACCGACGACCGGATGCCACCAGCACCGGCGAGCGCGGCAAGGTCCCAGGTGTGGTCCGTCTCGCCATCGGCG
>JAYUCN010000627.1:0-9432 GCA_043740335.1 Planctomycetota bacterium | reverse complement strand
CCACGTTGCCGCCCGGGCTGCAGCTCGGCCGCACCCGGATCTGGGGCTACGACCGAACGGGTGACGCCGAGTCTCTCACCATCGGCGTCTACGTCGTGCCGCCGATCGAACCGCGGGCTCTCTCGCACGTCGTCGTGTGGCGCGCAGTGGTCGACGGGGCGCCTGCAGTCGATCTCGCGGAGCACGCGGGGGCCCTCAGAGCACTCGCGGCCACGGTCTACGACCTGCCGGGGGCTGTCCATGGGCGGCATCTCCTCGTCGCCGGTCACGCGGTGCCGGATGGAGCCGCCGTGGTCGACAACGGGTTGTTCCTCGGCACCGTGCGCGGCCTCGCGTTCGGCACGGGTCTCATGACCTCGTTCGCCGCCTCGCGCCACCGCTGGAGCCTGCTGCTGCTGCCGGACGATCCGCTCGCTCGTCCACGCGAACTGGAAGGCGAGATCGTCGGCACGGAACGCCACGAGGCGTGGCTGCGTTGCCGCGGTGCTGCCTGGGGCAGCGAGCCAGAACGCCTGTCGCCAGGTCATCTGTTCACGGGCAGCAACGGTCCGCACTGTCCGGCCGGGCTGTGGATCGGTCGCGCCGAGCCGCATCCGTTCGAACGGGACCTGCTGCGCGTGACCACGCCGCTCGAGCCTGGCTCGCGTGCAGCCCAGGTGCTGGTCTCCAGAGGTGGGTCGTGAGGCGGTGGCTGGTGTGGTTCCTGTTGGCACCGCAGGGTTTTCTGCTGGCGGGGTTCTGGCGCGATGCCGGCTTGCCGCCGATCGATGCTTCGGTGCTGTCGTGTCTGTTCCTTGCGTTCTTCGCCGAGCGTGCGGCGTTGCCGTGCTTGCTGCTGGGCTTGGCACTCGGGCGCGCTCTCGTCGACGAAGCGTCCCTGCCGGTGCAGATCCTCGTGCTCGGCGTGCCCACCGCGGTGCTGGTGCCCATGCGGCGGCTCTTCTTCGGCCAGCGCTGGCTCTGGCAGGCGCTCGCGTCGGCGCTGTGTGCGATCGCCATTCCGAAGCTCGCGGGGCTCTGCGGCCGTCTCTTCGATCAGCCGTCGGCGAGTGCACAGCTGGATGGATTCGCCGTGGTGTGGGCCGCGCTGCTGTTGCCGCCGCTACTGTTCCTGCTGCGACGGTTGCCGCCGTTCGCCGCCTTCGAGGCAGTGCCTTGAGCTCGAGCGGCACCCGCATCTCTGTGATCGCCACGTGCCTGATGGCGGGGTTCGTGCTCGTGCTGCTGCACCTGTGGTTCCTCATGGTGCAGGACAACGAAGCGTGGGTCCGGCGCAGCCACGAGAACCGCTGGTCGTTCCGCGCCGTGCCCAGCAAGCGTGGCGCCCTGCTCGACCGTCACGGTCGCGTGCTCGCGCACGACACGCCGACGATGCAGTTGTCGCTGCACTATCTGCGGTTCCGGTTGCGACATCCGGTGGGGGCGGCCGTGCACGGTGCCACGACGTGGGCGAGTCTGCAAGCGGGGCGGGCGGGCACGACCTACTGCTACCAGGAAGGCGCGCTCGGGCCCGAGGCGGCCCTGCGCGAGTTCCTGACGATCCCGGCGCGCGTGTTCCTGCCTGGGGTCCTGCAGAAGGATGTCGCCCAAGGCCTCGCGTTCGGCGCGACCACGGTGTTGTCGGCGTGTTCGGGTCTGTCGCGCAAGCGCGTGTTCGCGGCCCTGCGGCTGGCGGCCCAGGATGGCGGCGGGCGCGCGATCGGCGATGTGTTGCCGGTGGCGCGGGCCGAACTGGAGGACGCGTTCGCGCGCAACCTCGAATCGCTGCGTCGACTCGACCAGGACGTGCTCGGCGAACGGCGCGCGCGGAACCTGCGCCTCGGCCTGCCGGAGGACGAGGCCACCGGTCTCGTCGACAGCCTGGAGTTCATGCGCCGCGCCAGTCTGGCCAAGGCGCGCGTGCGGTGGGTCGACACCGGGAACACGCCGCAGGAGGGCAGCCTGCTCGAGACCGTGCGGCGGTCGTTCGCGGACCATGTTGCCTTCGAACTCGCGGCGGCCCTGCGCATCGGTGCCGAACAGCATCCTGGCCTCGAGGTCAGTCCGTCGATCGAGCGCGTGCGCGGCGAACCCGACGGTACCTCGCTGCGGGTCCTGCTCGGCGGGGTGTCGGATCTCGACCGCGCCCAGCCCGATGACCAGTGGTTCGAGCGCCACCTGGCGCAGGAACTGCCGGACGACTGGCTCTCTGACCTGGTGCCGTCGGGTGCGGTGGCTTCCGCCGAGGATCGGGAACGGCTCCAGGACGACGCCAAGCTTCACTACGAGCGCGAGATGATGCGGCGCGAACGCCGCGGCACGAGCGGCTTGGAGGCGGCCTTCGACGACGCCCTCATGGGGCGGCTCGGGCTGCGGCTCGTCGAGCACGACAGCAAGCAGCGCGAGCACCTGCTGTGGAGTCACCTGCGCGTCGAGTCGGGGGCGGACATCACGCTCACGCTCGATCTGGCTCTGCAGCGCGCGGCCGAACAGGTGGTCGGCACGGCCTTCTCGGCGATGCGTGCGCTGCACACCGAGGCGAAGGATCAACGCCTCGTCGAAGCGGCCCTCGCGGTGATCGATGCGCGCACGGGCGACGTGCTCGCCTACGCGGGTGCGCCGATCGTGAGTGCTTCGGCGCGCGATGTGCCCGGGGTCGTCTGGCAAGGCAATGGGGCGATCGGGTCGGTGGTCAAGCCGTTCGTGCTCGTGGAGCAGTTGCAGAGCGAATTGGTCGGGCGGCCGCACCGGCCGATCGCGGACCTGAACGTCTGCAGTGGAGTCCTCAAGTACGGCGGCACGCTGCTGCACTGCAGCCACACGCACGGCGACGCGGGGCGCGACCCGGTCACGGCCCTCGCCGAGTCGTGCAACTCGTTCTTCTACCAGTGCGGGATCGGCCTGCTCGACGACGGCATGGCGCGCGCGCTGCGTCGCTTCGGCCTCATGGAACCGGCGGGGCCGGACGACCCGTTCGTGGCGTGCTGGCAGCCGTCGGTGCGCGGCATCGCCGCGGCGCGACCGCGGGTCGACCTCGACACGGTGCTGCCGCAGCGCGCCGTCGGCTATGGCGTCGAAGCGTCGCCGCTGTCCGTTGCGCGCGCCTACGCGGCATTGGCGACGAGCTGTCTGCCGACCGTGGGCTTGCTGCTCGGTGAAGCCCGGCCGCGAGTCGCGCTCGGTGAGGTGGAGGTCGAGCTCGAGGTCGTGCGCAAGGGCTTGCGCGCGTGCATGCAGACCGGCACCGGCAAGAAGCTTCTGCTGCTGGACGATTTTCAGGTCCTCGGCAAGACGGGCACCGCCGAGGTCGGGCTGCAGGACCAGAACAATGCGTGGTTCGCGGGCTACCTGCCCTGGGCCGGGCGCGATGGCGTGCAGTTGTGCTTCTGTGCTTGCGTCTACTGGGTGGCGGACCGGGTGCACGGTGGTGACGCTGCCGGTCAGGTCGTCGTCGACTTGCTGGCGGCGCTGCAGGGAGACGCCGAGTTGAACGCGCGCTACCTGCAACCGGAGGGTGGGCGATGAACGAGTGGAGCCACACGCCGGGCAAGAAGCGGCTGGAGGTCTTGAAGCACGTCGACGGCTGGCAGGTCCTGTGCGCCTTTGCCCTGGCCCTCTGCGGCCTCGTGTTCATCGGCTCGGCGACGAGCGACGATCCGCTGTTCGCGACCCAGCAGGGTCGGCAGGCGCTGTTCCTGGTCTGTGGTGCTGGGCTCGCGTTCTTCCTGCTGCTGCCACACTACGTGCACACCCTGCGGGCCGCGTGGGTGTTCTATGGCGTCGTCGTGCTGGCCCTGCTGGGCCTGCCGTTCTTCGCGCCCGAGATCAACGGGGCGCGCCGCTGGTACGCGTTCCCCGGCTTCTCGATCCAGCCCAGCGAGTTCGCGAAGCTCGCCGTCGTGGTCGCGCTCGCCGCATTGCTGCGTTTCCAGAGTCGCGCCAGGACGGTCGACGGTCTGTTCGTGCCGATGCTCGTGGCGGCCGTGCCCGCCTTGCTGATCGTGCGCCAACCCGACCTCGGCAGCGCGCTCGTGTTCGGCCCCGTGCTGCTGGCGATGTGCTACGCGGCCGGGGCCAGCCCACGCAGCATCCTGCTCGTGCTCGCCACCGTCGTCCTCGTGATGGCTGTCGCCTACCTCGAGATCCTGCACGACTACCAGAAGGAACGCATCGCCGTGTGGCTCCAGCACTGGACGTGGGACGACAGCAACCTCGACACGCAGGCGGTGCGCGAAGTGCTGCGTGGTCCCGGCTACCAACCCTGGCAGGCGCTCATCGCGATGGGAGCCGGCGGCCTCGGTGGCTTCGGCATCGGGGCCGGGCCGCAGAACCGCTACGACTTCCTGCCCTACCGCAGCGAGGACTACGTGTTCGCGGTGGTCGGCGAGGAGACGGGCTGGCTCGGGTGTCTGCTCGTGCTCGGTCTCGTGGCCGCTGTGGTGTTCGGACTGCTCGTGATCGCCATGCGCACGCGCGAACGCTTCGGTCGCCTCTGTTGTGTCGGCGTCGCGGTGTGGATCGGCACCCAGGCGCTGGTCCATGTCGCCGTCTGCGGCTGGCTCGTGCCGGCCACGGGATTGCCGATGCCGCTCGTGAGCTATGGTGGCAGTTCGACGCTGGCGACCCTGCTCGGGATCGGCCTGTGCCTGAACATCGGCGCGCGCCGCGAACCGATCCTCGCAGCGGACGGGTTCCAGTGAGCGAGTGCTCTGCGGTGGCCAGATCGTCGTCTACTTGCCGCCACTGCCAGTCGCGCCGCTCTGCTTGTTCTTCAAGTAGGCCTCCCAGTACTTGCGGTACTTCTCGGGCACCTTCGGCATCGACCCCTTGTTCTTGAGGAAGTTCGTGTAGGACTGCAGTTCGCCCCACGTCTCGTTGCCCTGGCCGGGATTGCCGGGACCGAGTTCCGGCTCGAGCTGGCGGTTGCCGCGCGTGTTCTCGCCGGGGCCCGGCGACTCCTGGCCTCCCTGCGGTTTCCCCTGCCCTGGTTGCGGTTGTTGGCCTGGCTGTTGCCCCGGCTGCGGCTGAGGTTTCTGGCCCGGTTGCTCGCCACCCTGCGGCGGCTGCTTCACGTAGTCGGGATTCTGGTTCTCGCGGCGGGTCCTCTGGCCTTTGCCCTGGTCGGGCCGCTGGCTCTCCGATTGCTGATCCTGCGGCTGCTGCTGCTGGTCCTGCGACTGCGAGGAACCGCCGCCGCCACCGCCGCCCTGCTGCTTCATCTGGTTCAGCTTCTCGATGAGCTGATCGATCCCGCCTTCGACGGTCTTGCTGCTTTCGCGGGCTTTCAGCAGCAGTTCCTTGGGCAGGGTGCGGGCCTGGTTCTTCTTGCCCGATTCGAGCAGCAGGCGATCGATCTCCTGCATCTGCTCGTCGATCGAACGGGCGATTTCCTGGATCTCCTGCATCGGGTCGCGCTGTTGCGCTGGCAGCAGCACAGCCACCAGCAGCGGCAGGAAGGCGAAACGAAGGAAGGGAGTGTCGTGCATCGTCGGTTCCTCAGGTTTCCTCAGCGGCCGCGGCCGCCACCTTGTCCCTGGCCGGGGTCTTCGTTGCCTTGCATGGCCTTCATGGCTTCCTCGACACCCTGCTTGATCTGTTGGAACAGTTTCGTGATCTCGGCGTGGCGGTGCGCGAGTCGTTCGATGAGCGCGACCTCGGCGTCCGACACCGTCTCGTCGTCGCGCAAGTCGACGAGCGTGCGCAGGTCTTCGGTGGCGCGGGCGGTGTCGATGCCGAGCTGCTTCAACATCTCGAGATCGGCGATCAGCGACACGATCTTCTCGCGCTGCGGGTTGAAGCGGTTCTTGCCTTGCTGTCCCTGCTGCTGGTCCTGCTGGTCCTTGCGCTGCTGCTCGCGCCGTTGGCGTTCGCGCTCGAGCGCCTTCAGGAGCTCCTCGCTGCGCCGCTCGACGTCCTGCTGGAGCATCGTGGTGTAGGCGCCCGCATCCGGAGTGCGGCCGCCGAGTCGCCGCGCCACTTCGTGCAGGTCCTCGAGATTGGCCTTGAGCACCGTCTGGTAGACGAGGTTGCCCTCTTCGGTCAGCGCGGTCACGAGGAACTCGATCTTGCCGGCCAGCGACTGCTCCTCTTCGCCCAACTGGTTGAGCTTGCGCCGCGCGGGGCGCGAGAGTCCTTCCGGCGGTGCGGTGCGTTGGGCTTCGAGGGTCTGGGCCGTGATCGGTCGCTGCTTGTCGAGGAAGTTCGTGAGCTCGTCCTTCATGCGGAAGAGCAGTTCCTCCTGGCGCAGGTCCTGGTAGCGATCCTTCTCCTCCTCGAGATCCTTGGCGACTTCCTCCAGCTTCTGGCGAGCCTCCTCCTGCCGCTGCTGCGTCTCCTCCTCGTCGCCTTGTTCCATCGCGCGCTGGGCCTTGCGAGCCGCGTCGGCGGCTTGCTGCACGGCGCGCTCGGCCGCCTTGTTCTGGCGCTTCTTGAGCTCCTGGGCGAGGCGAACGATGTCCTCGGCGAGCTTCTCCTGGGCCTTGGCCTCGGCCTGCAGCGCCTGCTTCTGCGGTTCTGACAGCGGCCGCTTCTGCTGCAGTGCCTCCATTGCCTGCTGCAACGACTCGGCCGCAGCTTCCTGGTCGTTGGCAGCACTCGACTGCTGGCCGGCCTGCAGCTTCTGCGCGGCTCCCTGCATGCGTTGCTGGGCCTGGTTCACGCGGTCGTTCGCCGCCTGCTGTTGCTGCTTGCTGATCTGGCCGCTCTGCTGCGCCTCGGCGAGTTGCTTGCCGGCGGCTGCGGCCGCCTGCTGGAGCTGCTCCTGCCGCTCCGCGGCGGCCTTCATGTCGGGTTGGTTGCCCTCGTTGGCCTTGCCGAGCGCGTCTTCGAGGGTCTTCTTGGCGGCCTCGAGCTGCTGTCGCGAGGTCGCAGTGGATGGGGGAACGCCCGGCTTCTCGCCGGCATCGCGCGCGGTCTGCACTGCGGCCTCGGCCTGCCGCTGTGCCTCCGCGGCCTGCCGCAGTTGTGTGCTCGCGGTGCGTTCCGCGTCCTCGGCGCTGGGGGCGTTCTCCAATTCCTGCGCGGTCGCGGCCGATTCCGCGGCCATCTCAGCGGCCTGCTTGCCGGCATCGGGGTTCTGGTTCTGGTGCTGGGCCTTCGCTCGCTCGAGGGCGGACAGCGCCTGGTTGACCTTGGCCGCTGCCTGCGGCACGTCGCCGGCCCGCGAGGCTGCTTCGGCCTCGGCGAGGTCCTTGCCCGCCTCGGCAATCGACGCTGCTGGCGACTCCTTGGGTTCGGCGGCGGGCGCTGCTTGCCGCATGCGCTCCGCGAGCTTGCCGGCCTCCTGTTGCAGACGTCCACTCTCCTTGGTGTTGGCCGCGCTGGCCTGCTCGTTGCGTTCCCGGGCGATCTGGTCGCCCGCCTCGCCGAGTTGCCGCAGTTCCTCACGTTCGGTGGGGGTCGCGGTGCCCTGTGCCTTGCGTACCTGGTCCCGCAGTCCGGTCCACTTCGGATCCCGCACGGGGCCCTCGGCGCCACCGGGCTGCTTGGGGGCATCCTGGAGCTGCGTTTCGAGACGATCTTTCGCCTGCTGCAGGGCCTGCTGGTCGGTGCCGGCTGCTTCGTCGCGAAGTTTGCGCGCTGCTTCGCCGAGTGCTTGTTGGCGCGACTGCTCGCGCAGTTGGCCCTGCAGCTCGCGCGTGCTCTGGGTCAAGCTACCGAGGTCGAACTCGCGTTCGCGGTTGCCGGTGGTGCGGCCCGCAGCCTCGTCGGCGAGGCTCGCTTCGAGGCGTTCCTGCTCTTTCAGGAGTTCCTGAACCCGCTGCTGCGCACTCTCGAGGAACGGGCGACGTGTACCGGACTGACGGGCATTGTGCTCCGCCTCGCGGCGCTCGGCATCGCGCAATTTCTGGAGGGCGTCGAGCAACTCGCGTTCGGCTGCGGTCGGCTCCGAACGCACGGCCGCCTGGGTGGCAGCGATCAAGTCGCGCTGGCGCTGTTCGAGTTCGCGTGCGGTGGCCGCCTGTTCGGCTGCCACCTTCATCTGCTCGTCGAGATTCTCTACCGACTTGCGCTCGAGCAGGATGTTGAGCAGGCGCTCGAGGTCCTCGACGACTTCCTTCTGCTTGCGCAAGGCTTCGGTGAAGGCCACCGCCGCGAGGTCGTCGCGGATGCTCGCCACATCGCGCAGGATGCCCGAGCGTTCGAGGTGGGCCAGGCCCTCGCGCAGCAGCTTGACCTGTTCCTGCTTGCCCTCACGTTCGTAGCGCGTCTGCAGGCGCTGCATGAGTTCCTGCATGCGTTCGGTCTTGCGCAGGATCTCGTCCTGGTCACGGCGCAGCCGATCGATGGTCTCGGTGCTGGCCTGCGCCAGTATCCTGGTTTCCATGGTGAGCACGCCGGCGACCCCGAGCAGCGCCGCGATGACGAAGGAACGGGCGGTGTGCATCATTTGCCTTTGGCTTCTTCGGTCCGGTTCTGCAGGTCACGTTGGCGATCGCGCAATGCGCGGGCTTCCTGGATCAGATCCTGATAGTCGTTCCACTCTTCCAGGCGCAGCTGCAGCTGCTGCAGGGCCAACTCGATCTCGGACTGCACCTTCAGGGTGCGCACGAGGAGGTCACTCCGTTCGTTGCGGTCGCGCGCCACCTGCGCCTCGGCCAGCAGGCGCGTTGCCTCCGGACATCTGGTGTTGGCGAGCCGGTCGGCCAGCGTGAGCATGGCCAGGATCGGATCCAGCGTGGTTTCCATGGCCCCCAGCGTACCCGCATTGCGGCGCTGCTGCAGGTCGCGATAGAAGTCCGGGTCGAGGGCGAGCGGTTCGTGCAGGTCGCGGCTGCGCTGGCGGTAGAGTTCGATCACCTGCACGGCGTGCTGGCTGGTCTCCAGGCGGTTCCACAGGTGCAGATCGAACGCCCGCATGAGGCCGCGGTGGACACGCTCGGTGGCACCGGCGATCCGACCCTGGCCGACCTCGACGCTGGTCAGGGACTGGGCCAGTTCCGGCCCGGGGATGTCCGCGCGCGCCGCCAGCTCTTCGAGCCGGCCCTTGCGATCGGTCTGGATCTCGAGCGCCTGGCCGACGTCTTCGCGCAGGCTGCGAAAGGCCCGTCCGATGGCGGCCGCGAGCTGGGGAGCATCGACGATCTGCACGATGCGGCGCGGCAATTCGGTGGTGCCGCTCTGCGGTTCCCGATTGTCGCGCAAGGTGAGCTGGAGCACGAGCCCGTCGTTGCCGGCGCGTGCGCCACCGAGCAGGTCGCGCACTTCGAGCAGCTCCGTGACCACGGCGCGGGTGACCGGGCTCGCCGAGGCGGGCAGCAGCGAACGCAAAAGCGTACGCGTACCGGCGTGTTCCACCGCGAGGTCGACGGCCTGAAAGCCGAAATCGTCGTGCGCATCGAACCGGACGCAGAGCAGGGCCTCGGGCAGCAGCGGGGTGCCTTCGTCGTCGGGCAGGAGCCAGCGGCCGACGGGCGCGTAGTCCTGCAAGGCCGCGATGGGGTAGGTGCCCGG
>JAYUCN010000626.1:0-3888 GCA_043740335.1 Planctomycetota bacterium | reverse complement strand
CAAGCGGGTCGGCGCGCCGCTCGTGCACAGCGAGGTGCGCGGCATGTTCGCCTACCGCGGCACGCTGTCGCGCGACGGTACGACTCTGCTGACGGCCGGCACCGACGGCCACGTCAAGCTTTGGCGGCGCGCCGCCGCCGGCAACTGGCACGGGCGTGTGCTGACGTCGTTCGACGCCCGCACGCGCAGCGCCTACTTCGACCGCGAGGAACGCCGCGTGGTCGCTGGCTCCGATGACGGTGTGCTGCGCGTGCTGGATCTCGAGGGCCGCGTGTTGCACCAGTTCGAGCGCCGCGAAGCGGCCATCCAGTGCGTGCGGTTCACCGCCGACGGCCAGCATGTCGTCGCTACGACGCAGGACGGCACGCTGATGACGTGGCTGCTCGATCCCGGCGAACTGCGCGCCGTGGCACAGCGACTTCGGATCCGAAACCTCACCGTTGAGGAGCGTGAGGCCTACAAGGATCTCCTCGCCAGCCCGAAGTGAGCGGCGGGAACGTGTCCTCCACGTCCTGTGAGTGGTGCAGCCTCTGGTCACCATGACGATTCCCTGCCCGGGTTCGATCATTCATGGTCGAAGAGTTCGAGCCATTCACCGCGTCTTCGCCGGCGCGCGCAGTTCGATCGCATCGATGCGCATCGCTTCGCCCCACGTGAGAAAACCGATGCGACTCCGGCCCGGGATCGCGGCGGCCGGCATCGGGCACGGCCTCCTTGTCGGCGAGGTGGTGCGCGGTCCGCTCGCGCGGCACCGGTGAACCCGGCATGTCGTCGAGGGCCGGTGCCTTGCCTGTGCGTGACTACGAGAGCGGTTCGATCTCGTCCAGGATCGACCGCGCCGCAACGGCGCGCACTTTCTCGGCCATCGGCCAGCTCTCGCTGCCGCCGTGCACGACGAACAACTGATCGAGCCGCAGGTCGGCGAGGGCGATGTGCATCGATGGGGTCATGCTCGGTGCCTCGGCGCGCTTCCATTCGAAGCCGATCCGGCGTCGACCGCGGACGACCAGCAGATCCAGTTCAGCGCCCTGGTGCGTGGCCCAGAAGTGGCACTCGTCGGGGCGAGCACCGATGTGTTGCATGACCTGGGTCAGCAGAAAGCCCTCCCACGAAGCGCCGATCTTCGGGTGGCCGGCAAGATCGTCACGCGACTCGATGCCCAGCAGCACGTGTGCCAGACCGCTGTCGGCGACATAGACCTTTGGTGACTTGACCTGACGCTTGGCAAGGTTCTCGTGCCACGGCTTCAGTACGCGGATCACGAACGTCTGTGCCAACAGATCGAGGTACTTGCGCGCAGTGTTGTCGTTGGTGCCGAGTGATCGGGCAATCTCGGCGGCATTCCAGATCTGGCCGTGCCAGTGGGCGAGCATCCGCCAGAACCTCTCCAGCTGCGCTGCCGGGATGCTGGCGTCCAGAGCGGGAATGTCCCGGGTCACGAACGTGCGGACGAAATCGCGCCGCCATTGCAGGCTGCGGTCTTCCGTTCGCGCCAGGAACGAGGCGGGGAATCCGCCCCGCAACCAGAGCTGGTCGAGCGAGAATCGGGGGCGTCGTGCGAGTTCGTCGAGCGTGAGTCCATCGAGATCGTGGAACGCGACCCGACCGGCCAAGGACTCCGAGGATTGCTTCAGCAGTGTCGGTGAAGCGCTCCCGAGCACGAGGAATCTTGCGGGCCGTCGAGGACGGTCGGCGAGAACGCGCAGCAGGCGGAAGACTTCGGGGAGGTGCTGGATCTCGTCGAGCACCACGAGTCCGCGCAGGTCGCGGAGGATCAGCCCGGGGTCCCCCAGCTTGCGCTGGTCGATCTCGTCTTCGAGGTCGAAGAAGTGACGGGGGCCGCGCCAGTTCGCCATCACCTGGTGGGCGAGGGTCGTCTTGCCGACCTGACGCGCTCCGAGTACGGCAACGACCGGATTGTCGCGCAGCAGTCTGCGAACCGTGTCGATGTGATGTGCGCGGCGGATGCCCATCCGCGCAGGCTACCATGAAAAATCGACGTGCGAGAACGATTATTCATGGTCGGGAATGCCAGCCATCCCGTGCGCCCGCGAGTGCATGGTCCACGCGTGGCCGATCTCAGCCGCGCGGTGAGGGATCGAACCTGGAGCCATTCACCGCGTCTTCGCCGGCGCCCGCAGCTCGACCGCGTCGATGCGCATCGCTTCGCCCCACGTGAGAAAACCGATGCGACTCCGGCCCGGGATCGGTTGCAGCGGCGCCTGGTCGAACAGCACCGCGTCGCCGAGGCGCACGGTGAGTCGACGCGCCCAGTAGTGCAGTTCGAGGCGCATCGACGTCTTGACGTCGCCCTTCCAGGGCACCGCCTCCGACATGTAGACGAGCCGGTCGTAACGTTCGAGGCGCGCGCGCACGGTATCGCCGATCGGTTCGAGGATCAGTGTCCAACCCGACAGTCCATCGCGCATGCCATCGCCTTGGCAGATCACGCCGAGCTTCGGTGGCCCGGCGGCGGGTGCGAGATCGGTCACCAGCAGGAAGGCGTCGAGCCCTTCGGTCAGTCGCTCGGGGATCCACGCGAGGTTCGACGGCGAGTCCTTCGGGAATCCGGGCCGCACGGTGTACTTGCGCCACTCGACCTGGCGATCGGTGGCGAAGCCCTCGAGGGCGCCGTTGCGCACGCGCCAGGTGCCGACCGTCGCGTCGAGCTTCTTGCTGCTGCCGCCGTTGTCGAAGCGCACGTGCAGTCGCGACGACCACTTCTTCGCGTCGGGCACGTCGATCGCCGCGAGCTTCTTCTCGGGCGGCTCGACGTCCGTCGTCCAGCCGGGCAGCGGTGTGCCGTTCCGTTGTGCTATCGCCAGCGAACAGCCCGCGTCGCCGCCGTGGTTGCGCACCTTGAGCAGCACCTTGTTGCGCCCCTTGTGCAACGTGACGGGAAACCGGATCGCATCGGGCAGCAGCACGCGCCAGTCGGGCCGCCACGGGCCGAACGGGCCGCCCGCGAAGTCGTACGAGCCGATCAGCTCGTCGTTGACGAACAGCGTGAGGTCGTCGTCGGCGCGTACGTGGATCCACGCTTCGGTCTCGTGCTCGACGCGCACGTGCGTGAGCGCGTAGATCGCGGTCTCTTCCTGGTAGGCGAACTCGAAGTGCAGCCAGCCCGTGGCGTCGACGGTCACGGGCTTGGGCCCGGGGCGGCGCCACGTCGGGTTGTTGTTGAAACTCTCGTAGCGCGCCTGCAGGTCGATCTCGAGTTCGGGCGCGAAGCGGAAGGCACCCGGGTCGACGCTATCGCGCCGGAACGGCCCGATGATCCACCAGTCCTGCACGACGCCGAGTTCCTTGCCGTGCGCCTCGGGCCCGGCTTCCTTGTCGTCGAGGCGGTGCGCGGCCTTGTCGCGCGGCACGGGCGAACCCGGCATGTCGTCGAACGTCGGCGCCAGGGACTTGCGCGTCGTCGCGAGCTGTTCGCGGCGGATCGCTTCGAGGTCGCTGTCGAGCAGCGGCCAGCGGAAGCGCTGCAGGTCGGCGAAGGCGGCCGGACCGAACGCGGCGGTGAGATGGAACGCGAATGCGCGCGCAACGTCCGGAGTGCGCGCGTCCTTGACCCTGTCGTGGCGGTAGTCGCGGAAGAACTTGCGGTAGAGCTCCCAGCGATAGCCTTCGGTGCTCTTGCCGTACGTGCTGATGAAGTGCAGCAGCAGGCCCGCACTCGGTCCGTAGTTCGGGATGCGCCAGTACTCGAGGTCGCGATCGAGATAGTCCTGCAGGAACGCGCGCGCGGCGATGCCGAACGCGGCGCGGCCGGCGGCGACCTGGCCCAGCTCCATCTCGGCGAAGGCGGCGCCGAAGTCGGCGAGGCCTTCGTGCATGCCACCGTAGATCGGCGTCGTGTCGTCGATGCAGTGCGTCAGCTCGTGGTAG
>JAYUCN010000625.1:0-9435 GCA_043740335.1 Planctomycetota bacterium | reverse complement strand
GCGGCGGGGATCCGGCCGTGGGTGGTGCCGCGAGTCGAGGCGGAGGAAGACGGCGGCTGCCGACATGAAGGTGCGGCAGCGGACGACGACGAACCAGGCATCGGGCATGACGCGGCAGACGACGCCGCCGTTCGCCGGCTGCTGCGGCACCGCACGGTTCCGCATCGGCCCGGGAAGTCGCGAAGGGGAGGACGGCGGTATCCGTGGGCCGAACTGCTGCGCCGGGTGTACATGGTCGACGTCTTGCTGTGCCGTCACTGCGGCGGGAAGCGTCGGCTACTGGCGGCGATTCACGACCCCGAGTCGATCCGGCGCGTGCTGATCGCGATGGGGCTGCCGACCGAGGTGCTGGTGCTGAGCCCGGCGCGGTCGCCGCCGAGGCAGCGGGATCTGCCATGGGAGTGAGTGGCGCGATGACGCGAGATGCGCGGTGACCGGAAGCGGTCGCGGTAGTGGGCGGTGCGTCCGGTGGGAGGGTTCGGGGGAAGGAACGCTCCGTGGACGCACGGAGGAAGCGCGGCAGCGGCTGGTTGACGGGTCGCGCGGCCGGGGATGATGCGGCGGTGGGTCCCGGGCGGTCCCGGGACGCAGCTTGGACTTCCTACGCGCCTCCGCGCCGCGATCCACGAGATCCTGGTCAAGCCGCTCGACGACCAGCCGCTGCTCGAAGTCACCATCCACTGGCAGGGTGGCGTGCACACCCGCTGCCAGGTCGATCGTCCAGTACGCACCAAGGGCAGCTACAAGCAGTCGGTCGAAGAGTTGGTCCGTGGCCTCGCCGCGGAGGTCGACGATCGCGAGATCGCCCGCGTGCTCAACATGAATGGTACCGCGACACCAAGTGGGCTGCGGTGGACGCAAGATCGCGTCCGCGATTGCCGCAGGCAGAACCGCATCACCGCGACGGCCGGCCGAGAACCACGCACATCGATGACGATGAACCAGGTCCAGCTCCACCTCGGCATCAGCCACAACGCCCTGCTCGCTCTCGTCCGGCTCCACCTCCTCGATCCCAACCAGCTCGTGCCCTTCGCGCCGTGGCGTGTGAGTCGCGAACGACTCGATTCCGCAGACGTCCAGCGCGCTGTTGCGCAGCTCAAGAAGACTGGACGGCTGCCGAAGGGGGGATCCCCAATCCAGCAACCAGGACTCTTCGACGCAAACACACGAGTTGCAACCGAAGTGAAGCAGGGGGCATTGTGAATCAGGGTCCTGACGTCCTGGCACAGCGCAACCCGACGACGTTGAGGCGGAACGCCGGAGCGTAGTAGAGGCGGTACGCAGACCGCGCGAATGCGGCCGGGTAGACGAAGCTGCCGCCGCGGCCGCTGCGTCGGGAGGAGCCATCACCACGCAGCCGCAGTGCATCACCCTCGTGCACTGGTCCCGAGTAGCTGCCGTACGCATCCCGACACCACTCCCACACGTTGCCGTGCACGTCGTAGAGGCCAAACGCATTGCTGCCGCGGTAGTGACCGACCGGGGCCAGTCCCGCAAAGCCATCCTCGAACGCTTCGGCAATGCCCCAGCCGGGGTATTGCTCGAGCGCATCCCGATCGAGTACGTTGGCATGGCCCGCGAGACTGGTCGGCAGGTCACCCGTGTACCACGGCGTCGCCGTCCCTGCGCGGCAGCCAAACTCCCACTGTGCCTCGGTGGGCAGCGACATGCCGTGCCGACGCAGCAGCGTGTCACACATCGACCAATCGACATTCTCGACTGGATGGGATGGCCCAATGACGTCGAAGCTGTCCTCATAGGAATCACCGACCTTGTGGTAGCTCGGCCACCGCAGACTCGGGTCGCCAGTCCACAACCTCGCCCACTGCCCCTGCGTCAGCTCGTGCCGCGCCAGGAAGAACGGGGCCAGTTTCACCTCGTGCACCGGGGCGGCCTTGTTGTTGATGCTCTGCGGGTCGAAGTTCGGCTTTTCCGCGTCGTCCTTCTGCGCGCCCATCGTGAACGTGCCACCCCGCAGCAGCACGAACACGATGCCCGTGTTGCCGGTCACCTCGATCGAGCCGTCGGCCCGATGCGCAGGGATCGCGATCTGCTGCGCATCGAGCTTCCCGTCCCACGCACTGCGCAGATCGTAGAACTCCCACAACTTCGTCACCGGGTTCTCGCCGATCGGCACCAACCCCGTGATGTCCTGGTCGCGCAGATCGATCGGCAGGCCCGAGTACTTCTCGTTGCCGGCGATCGAAGCACGCACCGCAGCCCACGTGTGCCTTGCCTTTGGGTGCGCGAGCGACAACCCCTGGATCTGCTTGGCCCATGCAAGGCGCTTGTCGACCTCGGCTTTCTCCACCGCTTCGAGCGAACCGAGCTTGCCCAACAACTCCGCCAGCATGGCGTGCAGGAACCGCTGCGGCTCCAACTCGAACCGGAACATGCGCCGCTCGTTCACTGCAGTCGTGAGGCCCGCGAGTTCCTGCTCGGCCAGAGCCAGGATCTCTGCCGCATTCGTCGCGGCCGCGTCGAGGTCACGCTGGTAGCCAAGGTAGGCCTCGTGTTCGTCGTCCGGCGCACTACCCAACGCCTCAGCGCTCTTCGCCTTCGCCTCGGCATCCTGCCCGTTCGCCAGCATCGCCCAAGCCAACGTGTCCAGGACCTCATACTCACCATCGCTGGCATACGCCTTCGCCAGCGCTGCCCGCGCACACGCAAGGCCGAACGCCTCTTCACCGTAGATCGTGCGCTCTTCAGGTTGGCCGGCCTTGGCCGGGGGCGCCACCCGAGCCCACGCCAACGAGTTCAGCGCCTTGGCATCGATCGACCTCTGCTCCGCAGTCAGCTCGGGCACCGCGAGCTGCGCGCTGCCATCCCGGATCGCCTGCGCGTACCGCAGCGAGGCAACGCGCCTGCCCAGCAACTCGAACGCCGCGAACCGCAGATGCGAGCGCCGGTCGGCTTCCCGCTCCTCCGCAGTCGGCGGCAGCGCACGCGACTCGATCTCCCGCACCGTCCGTTCGATGTCGCCCTTCATCGCGAGTAGCCGGCCAGCATCCTCCACGAGCCACCGCTCCATCGCCGCCACCTTCGACGGCCACGCCGGATACAGCTCCTTCTCGTTCGCGATCGCACGGTCGTACAACACGACCCCTGCGAGAAGGTCGAACTCGCGCACTTTCGCCCTGAGCAGTTCGGCAGCGCGTTCGGCTTCTTGCTTCCCCGCCGCCTCCGACTGCGCCAGCTTCTCGCTGTTCGTCTTCGCCTGATGCTGCACGAACAGGTAGCCGCCGCCACCCGCCGCGAGCAGCAACACTGCCGCCGCCGACAGCATCAACGTCGCCCGCGCCCGCACCTTCGCCTCGGCCGCGCGGATCTGCGCTTGCCGCGCCCGCTCTTCGATCGACGACAGGTAACCGCTGATCGCCGCGGCCACTTCCTGCGCCGACGACGGCCGATCCTGCGGTACCGGTGAGAGACACTGCCTGCACAATGCGAGCAGCGGAGCATCGGCGCCCGACTGCGCGAGCAGTGCATGGCACCCCGCGAGGTCTGCCTGCACCGCCTGCCGCAGCGGATCGCGGTTCGCATACGGCGGTTTGCCGGTCAGGATCTCGCACAGGATCGCGCCCAGCGCGAACACGTCGCTGCGCCGGTCGACATGGTCGACATCTCCGCGCGCCTGCTCGGGTGGCATGTAGGCCGGTGTGCCCAGCATCGAGCCTTGCACCGAGTTGGTCCCCGAACCGGGCCTGGTGCGCACGGTCCGGATCACGCTGGCGGGACCTGCCTGCCGGTCCTGCGCCGCGGCTTCGTCGGCAATGCCGCCCTGCGGCAGGATCTTGGCGAAGCCCCAGTCCACCACCTGCACCTCGCCGAATGCGCCGATCATCACGTTCGCGGGCTTGAGGTCCCTGTGCACGACGCGGCGCGCGTGGGCGTAGGCCATCGTTTGGCAGATCTGCTCGAAGATGCCGAGGTAGCGTCGGCGATCGTGGGCCGGCTCGCTGCGCGCGGCGAGCTGCGCCGCCAGCGTCTCGCCCTTGATCAGCTTCATCGCGAAGTAGGGCCGCTCGCCGTGCTGCAGGCCGAGCTCGTAGACCGGCACGATGCCGGGATGCTGCAACTGCCCGCCGATCTGGGCCACCTCGACGAAGCGCGCGAGGATCTCCGGGTGCTCGACGTGCTCGGGCCGAAGCACCTTCATCGCCACGTCGCGGCCGAGGTCGAGATCGCGACCCTTGTAGACGATGCCGACGCCACCGCGACCGATCTCGCCCAGCACCTGGTAGCGGCCAGTCGGATCGCGCAGGTCCTTGCTCGCGTCGTCGATCTTCACCGGCGCCTCGTCGTGCACATCCGCGTCGGGCAGGTAGACACTGCGCAGATCCAGCCGCCGCAACAGGCTCGACTCCGGCATGCCATCGCCGAACGCCGCGCGCACGCCGTTGGCCATCGGGTCGGGAACGGAGGCTCCTGGCAATGGCTTGTCGTCCTGCATGGTCATCGTCCGGTGGCGATCCCCTCCGGCTCGCTTCACCGCCACTCTACCGGCCGGGCCGGGTTTCCACTCAGTGCCCGCGTGTCGAGTTCGGCCGTGAGGTTGGTCTTGCCGGCGCCGTCCGCCTTCGCGCGATACACGTCCTCACGGTCGTCGCCGAGGATGTTACCCCACGTGCCATAGACGATGTGCTGGCCATTCTGCGACCAGTGCGGCGGAAGGAGTCCATTGATCGTGCCGCTACGCGTCCGCACCAGCAGCTGCTCGCCGGTTCCGGTCGCGTTGATCGACCAGATCCCGCCACCGAACTCGGCCGCCTGGAAGGCGATCTTCGCGGCCGCTGGCGACCACGACGGCGCTTTCGCAGGCCGCGACGTCGCCAGCACCTGGATGGTGACAACCGGCGCCGACGTGTCCGCAACGTGCAGCCGCCGCAGGCTCGCGCTGTCCGAGGTCGTCGTGAACGCGAGCTTGACGTTGTCGGGCGACCAGTCGTGGTCGTTGATGCTGGGCCTGACGAGATTGCTGACCGTCACGACCGAGCCCGCGACCAGCGGGTTGGTCGGCTGCGTGGCCAGGCCCAGGACATTGCCCGCGCCATCGAACAGGATGTCCGCGGCATGGATGCCGGCGGTCGTCGCCGTGGTGCCGACCCAGCGCATCGCGACCCAGGACACCTTGCTGTCGTCGAACTTCCAGCGGGCCGGGTTCGGCCAACCTGGAAACGGTTGCAGGTCGGCGTCGTTCGCGAGCAGGACACCCAACGCCCCGTCGTCCCGTACGGCCGCCAGTGCCATGCGAGGGCTGCCGTCCGGGTAGGTGCCGGTGACCGGCTGGAACTGCAGGAACCACCGCCGCCCGCCGTGCAACTGTCGGCTCGGCTCGCCGGTGACCACGGTCGGCAGGGCCACCTTGCCGCTGCCGTCGCCATTCATCGACCAGGTCGCCCCTGCGTAGGTGAAGTAGATCCTGCCCGGTGGCACCTGGCTGCCCTGGGCCTGCAGGCTGGTCAGGGGCAGGACAGCAAGGGCGAAGGTGAACAGCATCGCAGCGGATCGGGGCAGTCGCATGAGGAGGTCCTTGGGTTTGGCCGCCAGCGTGTCCAGCGGACCAACAGCTACTTCCAGCGAGCCGCCGCTTTCCTCGCGAGATTCCATCGCCATCGCGTCGTTACCGTCACCTCCCCTCCTTGTTGCACCGGGCGATGCGCAGCAGAATCCGCGTCATGTCGAGCGTACCCGTGCCCGGCGGAACCTCGTCGGGCGGCCGCGGAGGCGAGACCTGCTGGAACCTCGTCGGTCGCGCTGCGGATGGTGATCGCGAGGCGCGTTCCCGCTTCGGCCGCGTCTACCTGCCGCTCGTGCGCTCGTTCCTGCTCGCGCGATGGCGGCGCTCACCGCTGCTCGATGAACTCGACGACGCCGTCCAGGAAGCCTTCGTCGAGTGCCTCCGGCCGGACGGCGGTCTCGCGCGGGCCGACGCCGCCAACGGCGACTTCCGCGGCTACCTGTTCGGAATCGTGCGCAACGTCGCGCTGCGCTGCGAGGAACGGCTGCGCAAACGCGCGGCGTGCACAGCGGCGACGCCGGTGCTCGGCGAGATCGAGAGCCACGACGACAACCTGTCCAGGGTGTTCGACCGCGAATGGGCGCGCATGCTGATGCGCGAAGCCGGCAACCTGATGCAAGCGCGCGCGGCGATGGTCGGACCGGTCGCCCAACGGCAGATCGCGCTGCTGCAGCTGCGCTTCACGGCGAATCTGCCGATCCGCACGATCGCCGCGCAGTGGCAGACCGATGTCGACGCCTTGCACCGCGCCTATGCCAAGGCACGCGAGGAGTTCCACCTCTGCCTCCGCCAGGTCGTCGCGCAACACGTGGTGCGGGCCGAGGGTGAGCTAGACGACGAGTGCCGCCGGTTGTTCGCGCTGCTGCAGTGATCGTCCCAGCGGCGCTTTCGCTTGTCGCGGCGCGCACCTCGGCGGGCGCAACCGGGTGTCGATGAAGGCGTCGACCGGGTGGCCCGCCGCCGGCGGCGCCACGTCCCGAGGCGGGGTCGAGGTGTTGCTGACCGACGAGACCGGCGGTGGCCAGGCCCATCGCCAGGAAGGTTGCGCGGCAAACGATCATGTTCCGGCCACTCTATGCACTGCGCGGCGGGTTGCGAACAGTTCAGGAGCCGGCGCAGTTGCGCCGAGCAAGCGCGCTGGTTCGTCGACGCGCAACGGCTTCGCCCACGACCGCGGGTGGCCGAGATGCCAGGATTCGAGCGGGAGCAGTGGGTCGCGGAGGCCAGCCGCGGCAGGATTGACGGCACCCAAGATTGACGGCACCACGGGCGAGGGTGGAAAAGAGCGCGGACAGCAGGCACATCCCAGGAGGATCCCGATGGCGAGCTTCGATCGTAGACAGTTTCTGCTTGGCACTGGTCTCACCACGGCTGGCCTCGCCACGCGCAGCACGACAGTCGCGGCGCTGGCCCTGGTGCCCGCGCCGCTGTGCTTCGAGGACTGGCCCAGTGTGCGCGAGCAGTTCGCGCTGACGCCGGAGTTGCTGCACTTTGCCAGCTTCTTCCTCGCCTCGCACCCGAAGCCAGTGCGTCTGGCGATCGAGCGCTACCGGCAGATGCTCGACGCCAACCCGGTCGAGACCGTCGAACGGCATAGCCTCGGCAAGCCGGAGGACAACTTCGGTCTGCGGGTGAAGCGCGCGGCGGCGGAATACCTCGGCGGCAAGCCAGAGGAGATCGCGCTGGTGCAGAGCACGACGATGGGACTGGCTCTGGTCTATCAGGGTCTCCCGCTCGCGCCCGGCCAGGAGATCCTGACGACCGAACACGACCACTACTCGCACCACGAAGCGTTGCGGCTGCTGGCGCTGCGCAGCGGCGCCACAGTGCGCAAGATCAAGCTATTCGACCAGCTCGAAGCGCTGCCGACGATCACGGTGGCGCAGCTGGTCGATCGCTTTCGCGCGGCGTTGCACCCGGCGACGCGTGTGCTCGGCATCACCTGGGTGCATTCTTCGACTGGCCTGAAACTGCCGCTGCGCGCGATCGCCGCCGCGGTGCAGCAAGTGAATCTGCAGCGCGCCGAGCAGGACCGTGTGCTGATCGTAGTCGACGGCGTGCACGGCTTCGGGGTCGCGGACGAGGCGGCGGCGGCCACCGGAATCGATGTATTCGTCGCCGGCACGCACAAGTGGATCCTGGGTCCGCGCGGCACCGGACTGGTGTGGGCGCGCGAATCGGTATGGGCGCAGATGCGGCCGATGATTCCCACGTTCGACGCGCCGGAAGTTTTCGAAGCCTGGAAGGAGAACAAACCGCCGGCGCCGCCGACGAAGGCGGCGTGGTTCACGCCCGGCGGTTTCCATGCGTTCGAGCACGAGTGGGCGGTCGCCGACGCATTCGCGTTCCATGCCGCGATCGGCCGGCCGCGCATCGCGGCGCGCATCCACGAGCTGAACGGGCGGATCAAGGAGGGGCTGGCGGCGATGTCGCACGTCAAGCTCTACACGCCGCGCGCGGACGAGCTGTCAGCCGGTCTGGTGGCGTTCGACGTGAACGGTCTCGAGCCGGAGGCAGTGTTCGACAAGCTGCTGGCGAAGAAGATCATTGCCAGCACCAGTCCCTATGCGCGCACGGTTGCGCGGCTCGCCGCCGGCATCATGAACACGCCCGAAGAAGTGGACACGGTGCTCGCGGCCGTGCACGGCCTCAAGACCTGACCGCCCGCGCTCATTCTGTTTGCAAGGTGACCAAATGCCCTGCGCGGCGAGCGCGACTTCCTGTCGGGCGCCCGCCCAGAGCCCCGTCAGAACTCGACGATCACGCTGCAGCAGGTGACGGCACCCTCGGCCTTGGCCAGTTCGGAGACGTCCACCGCGTGTACCTGACAGCCCGCGGCCTCGAGTCGCGAGCGGGTTCGTGGATAGGCGGCGCCGTAGACGATGGCGTTGCCGATGCGCAGGGCATTGGCTCCGGCGGGCTCGTCGCGGTCCACCTCGAGGATGCGCCAGCCAGGGAACTTCCGGAGCCACCCACTCCGGATTGACGAGCATCGTGTCCTCGCCCACCGCGGTGACGGCGGACTTGAGGTGCAGCGCGCCGGTGACGTCGATCTGGCACACGGTGAAGCCGTGCGCCTGGGCAAGGGTGGTGAGCTGGGCGATGCCCGCTTCGTTGGTGCGCGTGCCCGCCCCACGAACAAGGTGCGGCCGGCACGAAGCACGTCGCCGCCGTCGAGCGTGCCGGGCGCGGTGATGTGGGCGAGCGGCCGGTAGGCGCCAAGCGCCGCCGCCACCGCCTCGACCTCGGCGCGGCGCGATCTGGCACCGGGGCGTGTCATCACCGCGAGCGTCGGCAGCACGACGGCGGTGTCTTCGAGAAACACGGCGTCGGCCTGCTCGGGCGCGCTCGCCACGCGCTGCACGCGGCACCCCAGGTCGCCGAGCAGCCGTTCGTAGGCCGCGTGCTGCGCGCGGGCGCGCGCCACGTCGATGGGCTCGCGCAGCAGATGCGTGAGACTCGGTGCGGCGGCGGTGCAGGGTCGCACGGCGTTGGGTGAGCGAGCGGGAGCGATGGACGCGCGGGTCGGACGCGGCACGCGCAGGGAACCGTTCGTGAAGGGGCCGCTGTGTGCCGACGTGGATGGGTTCTCGCTGCATGCGGCGGTGCGGGTGGAAGCGCGCGATCGAGAACGGCTGGAGTACCTGTGTCGGTACGCAGGGCGACCCGCCGTCGCGGAGAGCCGACTGTCGCTGCTGCCGGACGGGCGGGTTCTGTATTCGCTGAAGAAGCGATGGAAGGACGGCAGCACGAGCGTGGTGCTCGAGCCGCAGGTGCTGATGGAGCGACTGTGTGCGCTGGTGCCGCGGCCGCGTCGGCATCTGGTGACGTATCACGGCGTGCTGGCGCCAGCGGCGGGGATCCGGCCGTGGGTGGTGCCGCGAGTCGAGGCGGAGGAAGACGGCGGCTGCCGA
>JAYUCN010000624.1:0-1544 GCA_043740335.1 Planctomycetota bacterium | reverse complement strand
GGAGCCGCGCGGACGCGACCCGGAGGGGGCGCCGCGCAGGACTGATGCCAGCAACCGATCGAAGGAACTGTTCACGAGCCTGATCCCGGCCGGATTGTGGCCGCGCATCCAGTCGGCGAAGCGCGTGTTCGTGGCCGCCCACCGTGGTTTGCACCGACTCCCGTTCGAGTTGCTCGTCACCGACGTGAAGGCCGGCAAGCCGGTCTACTGGCTCGACAACGGTCCCGAGGTCGCCTACGTGCCGTCCGGCAGTGCGCTCGTCTGGTTGCGTCACCGGGCGAAGGATCCGGCCGAAGGCAAGGCGGCATGCGATGTCCTGGCCATCGGCGACCCGAGCCTTGGCGGGGACGCACGGACGGTGCCTGAGCAGGAGGCAACCGTGCCGCAGGCTGATGCGGGCAAGGACGCTTTTGTGAGCCTCGACACGACTGCCCAGGTCGAACGCATCGTGCACAAGGACGACCTCGAGCGGTTGTCGCGCTTGCCGCCGCTGCGTGGCGCGCGGCGTGAAGCAGAAGAGATCGTGGCGAGGGTAAGAGAGAACAGCGGCAAGGCAGAGCTGCTCCTGGGCAACGACGCGACGGAGTCGGCGGTGTTCGGCCTCGCCAGCAAGGCGAGGTACCTGCACTTCGCCTGTCATGGCATCGCCGAAGAGTACGCGGGCCAGAGCCTCAGCATGCTCGTGCTCGCGCAGCAAGAACAGGTAAATGCGGAAGACGACGGCCTGTTGAAGCTCGACGACCTGCTGCACCGCTGGCGCGGACGGCTCGACTCGTGCCACCTCGTTGTACTCTCCGCGTGCCGCACCAATGTCGGCCAGCAGTTCCGCGACGAAGCACCGCAGGCGCTGCCGCTCGGGTTCCTGTTCGCGGGCGCCGCCTCCGTCATCTCCTCGCTGTGGGCCGTCGACGACCGCTCGACGCGCGAACTCATGACCGACTTCTATGGCCGGCTGCTCGCCGGCGAGAAGGACCGGCTGAAGGCGTTCACCGCCGCGAAGAAGGCTCTACGCGCGAAGTACCAGGATCCCTTCCACTGGGCGCCGTTCCTCTACATGGGCAGTCCGGAGTGATTCATGAAGAACCTCCGAGTTCATGCGGTGATGCAACTCACGCCATTCCTGCTGCTGTCTCTCGGGATGGCCGCGCAGGTTCGACCGGGGCGGGCTGCAAAGGCAATGGAGATCAGGGCCTCGCTGCAGGAAGGGGAGGTGCTGCTGGCGTTCACGATCGATGAATCGTCGAGCATGGTCTACGTGGTCTCGCGCGACGGCGACGATGAAGTCATCCCGTTGCCCGGCGTGCACGCGGCCGTGACGAGTGCGATGGTCAGCCTGCAGTGGCCCGGATCGCGCACCAGTTCGAAGAGCACTCGCGGCTTCGCCCCCGATGGCGGAAGCGTGGTCGAGGGTGGTACGAGCAGCCGCGACCGGGAGCTGTTCGAGAGTGTGATCCCGCAGACTCTCTGGCCCCGCGTCAAGGCGGCACGGCGGGTGTTCGTGGCGCCGTCGCGAGCGTTGCATCGCCTTCCGTTCGAACTGCTCG
>JAYUCN010000623.1:0-3894 GCA_043740335.1 Planctomycetota bacterium | reverse complement strand
GATCGATGCGCTGCTGGCAGAAGCGGTGGCGGCGGGGCGGGCGGCGGCGGTGCCGTTCGCTCCGTGTGCATTGCTCGGGGTGTCGGGGCTCGGGCCGCAGGCGCTGGCCGCGCACGGCGACGAAGTCTGGCTCGCTGCAGCCGGGCATCGGCGTGTCTACGTCGTGGCTGATGGCTGCGTCGTGCGAACGATCGGGCGCGGTGCGGTGGGTGCCGACGATGGCGATGCAGCGAGTGCGACGTTCCGTTCGCCGAGTGGCCTTTGCGTGTCGGGCGAGCGTGTGTTCGTCGCCGACGCAGGCTCGCACACGCTGCGCGCGATCGAGTGTGCAACGGGCGAGGTGGTGACGTGGTGCGGCACGGGTCGCCGTAGCACGGACCGCATGGGCAGCGGGTTCGGACGCGATCAGGGGTTGTGTTCGCCAGTCGGGCTCGCGGTGCACGAAGGTGCCGTCGTCGTCGTGCAGGCGGGCGCGCACCAGGTGTGGCAATTCGATCCGGACACGCGCGCGGCGTCGGCGTGGTTCGGCACGGGCGAACGGGCGACCACCGATGGTGGCGAAGCGGCGGCGTTCATGGAACCGTGGGGTGTCGCCGTCGATGGGCAGTCGCTCTGGGTCGTCGACGCGGGTGGCGGGACGCTTCGGCAGCTCGAACTCGCGCATCATCGGGTGCGAACGGTGTTGCGCGGGTTGTCGCGGCCGACCGCGGTGGTCGTCGCACACGGTGCGCTGTGGATCGCCGCGAGCTGGCAGCCGGCAATCCTGCGGCATGAGATCGCGAGCGGTGTGCTCGAGACGTGGTTCGACGCGTCGCATGGTCTGGTCGAGCCGGTGGCGATGGCGCTCGTCGGTGATCGCTTGTGGATCGCCGATGTCGGCGCCGATGCGATCTTCGCAGCGGATCTCACGGCTTCGCCGCGGGTGCTGGTTAGTGTCGTGCTGCGGGATGTGCCGGCGCCGTTCGTCGAAGCGTCGCGCCCCGGCGTTGCCGAACTCGCCGAGCCCCTCGTGCTGCGCGAGTTCAGCGACGTCACGTTGCGCGTGGCCTTGCCGTTGCCGGTTGGCTTCCAGATCGACACGGCGGCGCCGTGTGAGGTCGATGCCGTTGACGAAGGGAAGCCCGTGCTCGCCAGCAACCGCCACGCAGTGGCGACGATCGAAGATGGCTTCGCTGTCGTTCTCTTGCCCGTCGCCGCCGTGGGCCACGGCGCGCTGCGTCTGCGCGTGCGCGCGACCGCGCGCGAAGGATCGAAGGGAGCACCACGTGCGGCGACCTGGCTCTACGTGGTGCCGATCGAAGTCTCGCCCCAGGGTCTGCTGCGAGCGGACGTCCGGGCAGTCCGGCCGACTTGAAGGCCTCGCCTGGGGGCAAGGGCGCCGGTGTTGCGGTTCGCGACCGCGCGTTCGTTGGGTTGCCCTGCGGAACAACCGACCGCGGATCGCGATGCGCGACCCATGGTTGGCCTCGCATACAAAATGACCGCTGCCGTCCAGGCCCCGAAACAAGCGGCTTCCAGGGTTTCGACATGGCCTTGGATTGCACCTGCTCGAACGCAGCAACATCACGCGGTCGACCTTGCTCATGGCGGCCGTCGTCGTCGGCGACTCCGGCAGCTTCATGCCACGTCACGATGCCGACGAGGGTGTCGTGCCGAAGCGGGGCCCCGAGTCGCTCACGACGATGTACGAATGGACCTTCACGAGATCTCCCATCGAAGTGGTGAGGTGTCCTCGGACACGGGCGACATCAGCTTCGCACGCACGTCACCGACGCATCATCGCCGAGCAGCGTGAACGCCGCGCGCTTGCCCACGGCGATGCCGCCGTGATCGACCGCCACCGCGAGCCGCGCCGGGTTCGTGCTCGCGACGCGCGCGAGCGTCCACGCACCCGCCTGCGGCACGAACTTCAGGAAGTTGCGCGCGGCGAGTCCCATCGTCAGCGCCGAACCCGCGAGCCGGCCCGCGGTGTCGCGCACGACGCCATCGCGCGCGTGCACGCGCATGCCCGACAGCTTGTAGTCACCGTCGGGCATGCCGGCCGCGGCGACCGCGTCGGTGACGAGCACGGTGCGATCGGGCCCCAGGATGCGGAACGCGTTGCGCAGCATGACCGGATGCACATGGACCCCGTCGACGATGAGCGAGCACGCGACACGTTCGTCGTCGAGCGCCAGCCCCGCGACGCCGACGTCGCGGTGATGCATGGGCCCCATGACGTTGAACAGGTGCGTCACCGCAGCAGCCCCCGCGTCGACACACGCCGCGAACCCTTCCGTGCGATCGCAGTGGCCGAGCGCACACATGATGCCGTGCTGCACGAGCAACTTCACCGCTGCGGCCGCACCCGCGCGCGCATTGCCAAGCGTGACGAGGCGCAGCCGACTGCGCGAAGCAGCGAGCAGTTCGCGCACGCGCTCCGGCGAAGGATCGACGAAACACTTCGCATCGTGCGCGCCCGGTGCTTCGAGGAACGGACCTTCGAGGTGGAGCCCGAGCGGCTCGGCTCCGACCGAGCGCCACGTTTCGCACCAGCGCGCGACGGCATCCACTTGCGCGAGGAGGCGGTCCCACGGTGCCGTGATGAGTGTTGGCAGGAACGCGACCGCACCGCCGCGCCACACCGCCTCGGCGACCGCGTCGAGCGCGTCAGGAGTCGCCTCGTCGACGCTGCGGCCGCCGGCACCGTTCACCTGCAGGTCGACGAAGCCCGGCAGCAACGTGCCACGCAGACGGCGGGCACCTGGTCCGGCGGCGATCTGGTCGATGGCGACGATGCGGCCATCTACCGCGGTGATGTGCGAGCCGGACTGCACCACGTGCGGCAGCACGGCGCAGTCGACGGTCCATTCGGTGGCGGTCACAGGGCCGATACCGTAGGAGCGGCGCCTGGCGCCCGCCAGCACGACGCGCGGCGACACTGGGCCGTCGACGCCCTGCTCGCGAAGTCCAAGTCGAAGGAAGCCCCGCGGCCACGGGCACCGCGGGACAAGGGACACTCAGACAGCCGGCCAACGAGCCGGCTCATGATGTAGTGCCGGGACCGCGGGTTGTTTCACCTTCGAATGCCGGAGCCGGTAGTCCAGCACCTTGCGTTGGGTTGCCATGGCGAGCCCCGAGTCGATCCAGAACGATTTCGACGGCGTCCCGTGGGAGGTGAGCCCCGAGTGGCTGGCCGGTCGCTACTGGTGGCGCATCTGTGTTGCCCGACACCCGAGGGTGTTGGTGCGCTACAACGCGATGTGCGCGGCCGAGGCGCTGGCTGCCGATGAAGCGCGGTTCCGGCGCGAGGCAGGTGCTGCGCAGTAGCGGCTGGCCTACTTGCGGGCCTTTGCGCGCGCGAGTTCGTCTTCGAGTTGCTTGACGCGGGCTTCGAGTTCGGTGACGCGCTGCCGGAGCTTCTCCTTCTCACCGTCGTCCGCGATGGCGCCGAACTGGATGGGCTGCAGCCGGCGCGCAACCTGCGCTTGTTGGAGCTGCTGGGCCTGGAAGACGACGCGCGGCAACTGGACCTGCACGTTGAGCGGCTGCCCCTGCACGTTGCGGAACACGACGCCACCCAAGACACCGGCCGCAGCGGGCTGCGGTGCCACGTCGGCGTAGGTCGAACTCGCTTCGGCATGGCTCGCCCAATGCAGCTTGCCCTTGTCGTCGCGCAGGCCGACGGCATCGATCTCGTTCCAGCCGGGCACGGTCTCACTCGCGAACGAGAGCAACACGCGTTCGACTTCGAACCCGATCGGCAGATCGATCTGGAGCACGCGGCCCTTCTCTTCGGTTGCCTTGACCTCGCGGTTGCGCCAGAGCTCGAGCACTTCGCCCTGCGGCGTGAGGATCGCGACCGCGGCGACGGCACCCGGGTTGAACGTCTCGTGTACCTCGAGTGCCGTCGCG
>JAYUCN010000622.1:0-3904 GCA_043740335.1 Planctomycetota bacterium | reverse complement strand
CGCGTCGGCGCACTTCGCCCGCAATGAGTCGACCTTCTCGCTGCGCGGGAAGATCGCGAGCAGCAGCACCTTCGCCTTCGGTAGGCCCGCACGCAGCCGCCGCACCACGGCCTCCACACCAACCGCGATCTCCGCCGCCGTGTGATCGTCGCCGTTGCAGTTGTTGGTGCCGATCATCAGAACGACCGCGCGCACGTCGTTGTTCGGCGCCGCGAGCGCTGCGAGCAACTCGTGGTCGAGCCGCCACAGCACGTGCTGCGTGCGATCGCCGGACACGCCCACGTTCAACACCTTGCGCGGCACCCAGAACTCCTGCCAGCACTCCTTGCCGTTCGCGTTCCAGCCCTGCGTGATCGAGTCGCCGAGGAACACGACCTGATGCCCGCCCTCGCGCGCCGCCGCGAGGTCGGCGGCGACGCGCTTCGTCCACGCATCGTCCGGTCGCGGCACCGGGTGCAGGGTGCCCGGCTCGCGCACGAACGTCGGTGCCGGCCCCTTCGCGAGCGCGTCGAGTTCACCGAGCTGCACGCGCACCGCCCGCACGAACGGACTCTCGCCAGGCTCCCAATGCCCATAGCTCACGAGCACGAACGTGCCGTCGCCGAGCACTTCGACGCCCGGATAGCCGCAGTCCGTGCCCTGCCAGTTGCGCGACAGGCGCACGCGATACTGGCCCTGCCGCCCCGCGACGAGATCGTCGAACGTGCCGACCCACGCCACCCAATCGCCGCGCGTCGGACTGTCCTTCGCCATGTCGCGGAACGACACGAGCAGCCGCCCATCGGGTGCGAACGCCCCGACGTGCCGATCGCCACACAGACTGGATGGCAGCTCGACCGGTGCCGACCACGTCGCCGCCTCGTCGTTCGAGACCATCACGTGGCTGCCCTTCTTGCGCGAGTTCTCGCGCAGCAACATCGCGAGCTGCTTGCCGTCGGGCGATCTCACCACACCCGGTTCGCAGAGATCCAGCCCCACACCCGTCCACACGACCGTCGGCGCGGCCCAGGTGAGGCCACCATCGCGCGAACGCGTCTGGTACACCGTGAACTGCGCGCGCTTCCCACCCTCGCGCAAGTAGCGCCCGTCGTCGTGGAAGAATGCGGCGCAGTCGCCGTTCGCCAGCTTCACGACACTCGCCATCGCGACGATGCCGCCGAAGTCGCCGATCGGCGCGAGCGGCGTCCACGTCTTGCCATCATCGGCCGACACACTGCTGCGGATCGGGAACAGTCCGGAGAACAGCACGAGCCGTTCCTTCCCCTCGCGTGGATCGACGAGCCGATGGATCGTCGGCGTCTCCTGACTCGTCGCCCAGTTCTCCGGCACGGGCAGCGGCTCGCTCCAGGTGCGCCCCGCGTCGTCGCTGCGCTGCAGCACGATCGGTCCCTTGCCGTGCCCTTCCGGGTGCACGCACAACATCGTCTTGCCGTCGCCGAGCAGCACCGTCGTCGGATGGCCGAGGTACGTGCGCGCCACGCGGTGCACGGTGGTCTGCCGCGCGGTGTCGCCTTCGAGGTCGAGCCAACGCACCGTTGGCGCACCCTGGGCAGGGACGGCAGCGGCCGAAACGAACAACAGGGCGGTGGCGAGTTCGAGGCGCATGCCCCCTTCGTAACGACGGCCGGTGAGGACGCAAGTGCGACACGTGAGTCCGCATCAGCCGTGCCTGAAGCCATGCGGTCGATCGGGTAGATTCGATCCGATGGATCGCGTCGCCAACAAGGCCAACTCCTTCACTGAAGCCGAGCGATGGAACCTGCAGCAACTGTGAGCAATGACGCCCGATGAGCGCATGGAGATCGCGCGGATCCTCAAGGACCGCGTCTACGGTGCGGACGCCCCGGACATTCGCGAGTCCGAACGCGAGGCGGGGCGGCCAAGAGACCTCGACGATCTCGAGCACCTGCCGCCGTGAGCTGCTGACGGCCGCCCGTCTCTGCGGTCAATCGATCGGATCCGTCGGCTGGACACGCAGAGCGCCGAGGGCGGGGAGGATCTCGTCGGTGATCCTCGTCACGAGCGCAGACCATTCGTGAGCTGCCGGCGATCGATCACCGTTCGGGCGGACCGAGATCGCGAACTGTTGCCCGTTGCCTGCATCCACCGTTCCGCCAGGCACCTCGTTGGCGCCGCTCTCGATCAGATCGAGCCGCAGCGTCTCGGTGCGCGCGCTTGCGAGGTTGCCGTACCAGGCCGAGTCCCGCTCACGCCAGACCCATGGTCCGATCTCGTTCAGGCGCGCGAGGATCTCGCCGAACGACAGGGAGCAGTTGAACGACAAGCCGAACGCAGTCACCCCGACGACGATAGCGCGCCGGTGTTCGCCGCCAACATGCCGTCCCAGGGTCACGGCGATCTCGGCCGTTTGCTATCCTGTTCGCCCCGCATGACCCTCATCACCCTCGACAAGATCGTCCGCCGCTTCGGCGAAGACGCGATCCTCGACGGGCTCTCGCTGCGCATCGACGAAGGCGACCGCATCGGCGTCGTCGGCGACAACGGTGCCGGCAAGACGACGATGGTGCGCATCCTTGCGGGCGTCGACGACGCCGACCTCGGCCAGCGCAACCCGCGCCGCGACCTCCGCATCGCCTACGGCGCGCAGATGCCGGCGATGCCGAAGGGCTCGACCGTGCACGAGTTCGTCATGCGCGGCACCGGCGAGCATGGCGCCCTCGAACAGCGCATGCGTTCGCTCGAAGCGAAGCTGGCGACCGGCGACGAGGCGGCGCTGCGCGAGTACGGCGTGCTGCAGGCGGCGTTCGAAGCGGGCGGCGGCTACGACCGGAAGCACCAGGTCGAAAAGGTGCTCGGCGGCTTGGGCTTCTCGCTCGCCGACCTCCAGAAGGACATCTCGGTGCTGAGCGGCGGCGAGTCGTCGCGCGTGCAGCTCGCGATCCTCATGACGACGCCGGCGGACCTGCTGCTGCTCGACGAGCCGACCAACCACCTCGATCTCCAGGGCATCGAGTTCGTCGAAGACTTCGTGCAGCGCTATCCGGGTGCGGTCGTCGTCGTCAGCCACGACCGGCGCTTCCTCGATGCGACCGCCAATGCGATCGTCGAAGTCGCCGATGGCACAGCCAACCGCTGGAAGGGCAACTTTTCGCACTACAGCCAGCAGCGCGACCTCGCGTTGCTCACGCAGGCGCGGCAATTCAAGAGCCAGCGCGAGTTCGTCGAGAAGGAGATGGACTACATCCGCCGCAACATGGCGGGTCGCATGAGCGCGCAGGCGAAGGGACGCTTGAAGCGCTTGCAGCGTTTGCAGCTCATCGAGAAGCCCAAGGGCAATCGTGCGTCGATGCGCTTGACCTTCGGCGCGACGACGCGCGGGCAACAGGGTCAGGCGGCGATCGAATGCGAAGACCTCACCGTGCGGGTGGGCACGCGCACGCTCATCGAGCATGGCGACCTGCGCCTCTGGTTCGGCGAGGTGACCGCGTTGCTGGGCCGCAACGGCACCGGCAAGACGACCCTGCTGCGCCTGCTCGCGGGCATCGGCCAGCCCGCGGGCGGCACGATCCGGCGCGCGCACAACCTGCGCATCGGCTACTTCAGCCAGGAGAAGAACGACTTGCCGCAGCATGGCATCGTCATCGACGCGCTGCGCGAACTCGACCGCACGGTCGACGAGCGCACGCTGCGCGACCATCTCGCGTTGTTCCTGTTCTGCGGCGACGACGTCGAGAAGCCCGTCGCGGAGTTGTCGGGTGGCGAGAAGCAGCGGCTGTCGTTGGCGCGCATGACGCGCGCGCAGTTCGATCTCCTGTGTCTGGACGAACCGACGAACCACCTCGACGTCGCGGGGACAGAAGGGCTGGAGCAGGCGCTCAAGGAGTTCCCGGGCACCGTGGTGCTCATCACGCACGATCGCAAGCTCGTCGAGGAAGTCGCCGAC
>JAYUCN010000621.1:0-1551 GCA_043740335.1 Planctomycetota bacterium | reverse complement strand
CGCGGCCGAAGTTGCCCTGTTCCATGTGGGCGCGGCCCAGGGTCAGGTCGTGCTCGACCAGCGTCCGCTCGCGCTCCTGGCGGATGCGATCCTGCATGATGGTGTCGTTGACCACGCTGCGGAGGGCGACACCACTGCTGTCGCCGAGCACCACGTTGCAACGCTGCAGGATGTCGCGCGCCTCGGCATTGTTGTTGTCGAGTTCGAGCGCGTAGGCCGCCTCGTTGCGGGCGTCTTCGAACAAGCGGAGGTCCAGGGAACGGCGCGCGTTCTCGACCGCCTTGCGCACGAGAGCTGAGCGATCGCGCGGATCCTGGCCCTGCGGATCTTGAGCACTGCCCGTGGTGCCAGTGTCAGTGGGTGTCGCACTGCTTGGGGAGACACTGCTTGGGGAGGGGCTAGTACCACTCGTGAGTGGCGTGCCGTCGGTCGGGGTCGTGTCTCTGTCGACGGCGTTCGGAGCAGTGCCCGAACAGGCGGCCAGGGCGAGCAAGGAGGATGCAACTAGGCCGCGCAAGCGCAGGGTCGGAACCATGATCATGCTGGGATGCCTGCAAAGAAAGCGAACGGGGAGAGGGGGCGAGCTGACCGCAACGGCGGAAAGAACGAAACCTCGCGCGGTCGAACCGAGGCAGACGTCTCCGCACGACCTGCATGCCACAGGCGGAATGTGCGGATCGGACCGCGAACTCGGCTGTTCCGGACGAAACCTGCACCTTCGAGGGCGATCCAAGGCGGCAGGGACGGCGGACGGTAGCGAGCCGGCACAACATGGTCAAGGTTGCTTCCGGGCCTTCGCTGGGACGCGACCGTGTGCCGTCCCTTCGACTGGCGCGTCGCCATGGCTTCCGTTCCCTTCAGGCATCCCCTGAGGGCGGCACTTCGGGCAGGCCCAGCAGGCGATTCACGCGCTTGATGTCGTCCCAGGTCTCCCGCTTGTGGGATGGGTCGCGCAAGAGGTAGGCCGGGTGCCACGTCACGATGACGGGCACGCCCGCGTACTCGTGCGTGCGACCGCGCAACGCACCCGTCGACGCCGTGGAGCCCAGCAGGTTCTGCGCGGCCGTTCGCCCGAGGCAGACGATCACTTCCGGGCGCACGATCTCGATCTGGCGACGCAAGTAGGGCAGGCAGGCTGCGACCTCGTCCGGTTCGGGGCTGCGATTGTCGGGTGGCCGGCACTTGTTGATGTTGGCGATGTAGACTTCGCTGCGCTGCAAGCCCATGGCGCCAGCAAGAATGCGGTCCAGCAGTTGGCCCGCCTGGCCGACGAACGGGCGACCCGTCTGGTCCTCGGTCGCACCCGGAGCTTCGCCGACGAAGAGCACGCGCGCGTGGGGGTGGCCTTCGCCGAACACGACGTGCCGACGGCCCTGGTGCAGCTTGCACCGCGTGCACGGCATGACTTCCGCGCGCAGGGTCTGGAGGGCGGCTGCCTCGGCGTCGGGGGCCGCGGCAGGAACCGACGCGGTGAACGTCTCCGGTGCTGGAGCGGCGGGTTTCCGTGTCGGCGCTTGGGGACTGGGCAAGATCGATGGGGCCGGTGCGCTC
>JAYUCN010000620.1:0-1557 GCA_043740335.1 Planctomycetota bacterium | reverse complement strand
CACGCAGGGTCGCGAGTTTCTGCTCGTAGGGAAGGGACGCCGTCGCGGGCAGCATGCGGGAACCGTTCTACTTGCCGCGCCCGTCGTAGACCACCCGGCCGTTGACGACCGTCAGCAGGACCTTCGCTGTCAGCAGCTCCGCCTCGCTGCAGGTCAGCAGGTTGCGATCGAACACGGTGAGGTCCCCGAGCTTGTCCACTTCGATCGTGCCGAGGTCCTGTTCGGCGAACATGGCCCTCGCGGCGTGCAACGTGAACCCGCGAATGGCTTCGCTCCGGCTCAACTTCTGGTCGGGCCGATAGCCTTGCTCAGGGCCGCCGTGTTCGCCGCGCGTGGTGACGGCCGCGAACAATCCCTTGCGGGGATCGACAGACTCAACCGGGAAGTCCGACCCGAACGGTACGACGACCGCGAGCGCGTGGAACCGGCGCCAGGCATAGGCGCGCAGGACGCGCTCGGGCCCGAGGCGCGACTCTGCCCACGGCATGTCCGAGGTCAGGTGCGTCGGCTGCATCGACGGCAGCACGCCGAGTTCGGCAAAGCGCGCGAAATCCGTGTCGGCGATCACCTGCGCGTGCTCGATGCGGAAGCGCCGCGCCGCCAACCCGTCCGCGACCTTCACGGCCGCATAGGCGTCGAGCACCGTGCGGTTCGCGGCATCGCCGATCGCGTGCACGCAGAGCTGCATGCCAGCGTCGGCGCAACGTTGTGCGAGTTCCAGCAGAGCGCCCTTGGGCATGCCGACGAGACCGCGCGTGTCGGGCCGGTCCGTGTAGGGTTCGAGCAGCGAAGCACCGCGCGAACCGAGTGCCCCGTCGGCGTAGCCCTTCACGGCGCGCACCGTGAGCAGCCCGTCCTTGCTCTGCCACGGTCCCTTGGCGATGAGCTCGCGTTCGCTCGCAGCGAGCATCACGTAGGTGCGCAGGTGCCACTGGCCGGCCAGGTGCAGGATGCGCATCTCTTCGAGCACCGACTTGGAAACGCCGGCGTCGTGCACACACGTGAGCCCGTGGCGCAGGCACGCCGCCTGCGCCGCAAGCAGGCGTTCGCGGATCTGCGCCGACGAGAGATCGGGTGTCGGCACGGCCGTCATCGCCGCGTCGACGAGCACGCCCGTCGGTTCGCCGTGTTCGTCGAACAGGATCTCGCCGCCGCTCGGCGCTTCGCTGCCCGCGCGCACGCCTGACAGGAGCAGCCCGCGCAGGTTCAGCAGCCCAGCGTGGCCGTCGACGCGCACGAGCCAGACGGGATGGTCGGGCACCGCCGCCGACAGCTCGGCGTGGTGCGGCATGCCCTGGTCCTTCCAGTCGTTCTGGTCCCAACCGCGGCCGAGCACCCATTGGCCCTTCGGCAGCTTCGCCGCCGCGGCCGCGGTGCGCGCGATCACTTCGTCGAGCGAACGGGTACCGACGAGGTCGACCTCGGCGAGGGCCGAGCCGAGGCCGAGCAGATGACCGTGCGCGTCCTGCAGGCCCGGCATCACGAAGGCACCGGCGAGGACGATCGACACCGCATCGTGGGATTCCGGTGCCGGCTGCCCCGGCGCCTGGATGCGCC
>JAYUCN010000619.1:0-9526 GCA_043740335.1 Planctomycetota bacterium | reverse complement strand
GTGATGCGCACCGACGACAACCTGGCGACGGTGCAATCCCGGGCGCGCGCCGCCTTCTGCAGCAACGGTGCGTTCCCGGCCTCGCTCGCAGCCCTGGCGACTGCCACCGGTCTCGATGCCAACGGCACCTGGCGTCGTGACCCGCATGGATTCGCGCAGGACCTCGACTACCAGATCGTGGCGACCGGTCTGCGGGTCAGAAGCCGCGGGCCCGACCACAACCTCGGCACCGCGGACGACATCACGGTCGACGTGGCCACGGAGCCGCAACTGCGCGCGCGGCAACGCGAACGCCTCCGCCTCGTGCGCGCCGTGCTGCTGCGCAGTCCGTATCGCTACGTGGCGACCATGACGGCCGCCGACCAGGCGACCATGCGCAGCGCGATGCACAGCTACGCGATCGCGCGCCGGCAATGGCTGACCGCGACCGTCAGCGAACGCGCCACGCTGACGACGCAGATGACGGCGGCGACTGCCGCGATCGATGCCTTGGTGACGGGGTACGCGCGCCCGCCGTTGCCGGCGGCGCTGACGGGAGCCGGTGGCCTCATGGAACAGCTGGCGATGCCCGACTTGCGCGCCGTCGATGGCGTCGGCAATCCCTGGCTGGGCAATCCGAGCGTCGGCGTGCTCGCGGCTGGTGGCGACTCGACCGGAGGGACAGATGACGACATGTGACCCGACATGTGACCCAGGGGCAGGCTTCACGCTGCTCGAACTGATCGTCGTGCTCGCGGTGCTCGGCATCCTGCTCGGTACGGCGGTGCCGCTGGCGGGTGCCGTCGTGCAAGCCGACCGCCGCTCCGAGGTGCAGCGCGAACTCGCCGACCTGACCGCCGCCTTGGAGTCCTACTACTTCGAGCACGCGGCCTTCCCGGTGTCGTTGGTGGCGGCGGACTTCTTCGGCGTGCATCTGCAGCCGGGGCCGGGCAACACCGCGACCATCGACGCCTGTGGTGCTGGGCAGAACTACCTCTACGCGGTCAACGCGGCGACCAACATCGCCACCGTCTACAGCCGCGGTGACAACGGCATCGACGATGGCGTCGCCAGTGAAGAACTGGTCGTCAACGTGTACGGTGCGGTGCCGGGAACGAAGAGGACGTGGACCCGGCTGCGCATCGTCGTTGAGGTGCTCGCCAACTACATCGAAACGGGCGGGTCGGTCGCCGGCACCTGGCCGGTGGTGCGCGCTGCGATCGGACTCGGCAGCACGTTCGACAACGACGGCTTTGGCACGACCATGCAGTGGGACGCTGCCACTCACACGCTGACCAGCGCCGGGCCCGACCGCGTCTTCGGCACCGCCGACGACATCACGATCTGAGGAACCCATGCAGACTCACGCCATCGTCGAACTGGAGGAGGGCTCGCTGACGGTGACCGTCGGCGGGTTCGATGGGCACGCGACGACCATCGTGAAATCCGTGCGCCTGCCCGTTGCCGACCTCGGTCGCGATTCGCTGACCAATGCCCTGCGCGGCCTCGGCAGCGACGTCCTGCAGGGGGCACGCGGCGTGCACGTGGTGCTCGGCGAGCGCCGCATGCAGCACTTCCTGAGCACGGTCCCGCTGATGGCGGCCGGTGAGGTGACGAGCTTCGTGGTACGCGAGGCACTGCGCGTCACCAGCATGCAGTCGAGCAACGACGTGCTGGTGGCACCGCGGTTGCTGCGGCGCCTGCCCGGTCAGAAGCTGGTCGTCGGCAGCACCGCGCTCGCACGCAGCGTCTGGGAACCGATGCGCGCGGCGTTCAGCCAGAACAGCCTCGAAGTCCTGAGCCTGCATTCGATGGAGGCGTGCCTGGCACTCGCTGCAACACCTGACCAGGGCGACAGCACAGCCGTGCTCGAATGCAATGCGGGGCGGGCGCGGTTCGTGTTGTGCGACCGGCAATGCCCGGTGCAAGTGCGGCGCTTCCTGATCGGCAGTGGTGCCGATGCGAACGCCGCGGCGTTCACGGCCCAGCTCGCCATGGAATTGCCGCGTACGCTCGATTGGTTGCGAGAGACCGGCCATGCGCTGCCATCGGCGCTGGTGCTCGGCACGAGGGTCAATGTCGAAGACGGATCGTTCGAGCTCCTGCGCGGCGACTTCGAGCGGATCGTGGCCGCCAGGGTGTCCTTCGTGGTCGGCGAGCACGACCTGCGCCCGAGCCTTGGCGTGGCCATGCTGCTCGAGCGCCTCGGCAACGGCACGATGCCGCCCTCCCTGCTGTCGCCGCCGCGCCTCAAACTGCCGTGGAGCAGGGGGCGTTTCGTGGCCCTCGCTGCGGTCGCCACAGCCGGGCTGCTGTGTTCGTGGAGCGCCATCGTCGACGGCTCCGCCATGCTCAGCACGCACGACGAGGTGGCGATTGCCGCAGCCGAGAACCTGCGCCTGCAGCAGGAAGTCACGAAAGCCAGCGTGGTGGGCGGGTCCTTGGAGGACGACCCGAACGAGGCCCGCCTCGTGGGTGCACTCACCTTGCGCCGGCCGGTCAGCCGGCTGCTCGGCGAGGTCAGCAACCTCGCTTCCGACTTGTTGCACCTCGACGAGATGAAGTTCGCCAGCACCGAGCGCATCGTCATCACGGGCTTCGTGCAGGGTGAGAGCCGCCCGGAGGCGTTCGCGGCCATCGCCGCGTTCGCGAGGAAACTGCGGGGCCTGCCCTACCTGAGTGCCGACGGGCAGGAGGAGATCAACGAAGTCGTCGAGCATGCCAACCGTTTCCGCTTCCGTCTCAGCATGACGTGGAGGAACTCGTGAGTCGCATGGACCGGAAAGTCGTCTGCGCCACGGTGATCGTCGCCTTCACAACGCTGCAGGCCGGCCTCGCGGGCACGTCGTTCTTCGCGCGCCGGCAATGCGAGCAGGAACTCCGCAGCGAGCACGAGCGCGCCATCAACCTCGGGCAGCAGATCGACGAGGCACAGAGCCAGAAGACCGAGCAGCCGCCCAAGAGATCGTCGCGTTGGCAACTGCTCGAAGAGCCGGACGTCGCCTCTACCATGCAGGTCATCCAGACCCTCGGGGATGCGGCCGGCATCACCTTCGACAGCGTCAAGGCAGCGCAGTCGAACACCGTGGGCAAGCAGTCGTTCCAGATCGCCGGGCGCGGCTCGCCCGAACAGGTTTGCGACTTCGTGACCCGCATCGAACAGGACGCCCGCCTGGTCGTCGTCGAGGGCGGTCGCCTGCTGCCCGGTGGCGAACGCAGGCTCGCCTTCGAGCTGGGGCTCGCCACCTACCACGCGGGAGCGGGCAAATGAAGAAGCCGAAGAAGAAGGGTCTGCATCCCGCGGTTGCGGTGGTGGGCCTCGTCGTGAGCCTCGGTGTGGTCGGCAAGGCGCTGCTCGGCGGTGGCGTCGGCAGAGCCCCGGGCATCAGCGGTACCGCCGCCTCGTCGGGAAGCGCCCTTCCCGACCAACCGAACAGCGGCGCGAACAAGGGGGCAGATGCCATCAGGTGGCGCGACCTGCTCGAGCAGCACGGTTCGTTCGAACGGGGCAAGCCCGTCCGTCTCGCCTTCTCACTGCTCGTGGACGCGGCGTCGGTCGGTGCTGTACCGGCCATGGAAACGAAGGGCGATGGGCCAAGACTGTGGAACGGCGGTGATCCGCCCGTGCTCCAGCTCGGCGTCGTGATGATCAGTGCCGCGGCACGGCGTGCCGTGTTGGCCGGGAAGGTCGTCGGGGTCGGCGATGCCGTCGACAAGGGCCGTGTGCTCGCGATCGAACGCGGCACGCTGACCCTGAGCTGGAGCGGACGCGAACTCACCTACGACCTCGACAGCGAGTACCCGCGCGAGTTCCGCGCCGAGCAGCAGCGTCGTGCCAGCGGGAACAAGGAGACCAGCGCGACCACGGCACCAGGTGCCGACACCAGGTCGGACAAGAAACAGGAGGCCAAGTGAAGTCGGCATTCAGTTCCCTCTCCGCCATCGCGGTCATGGTCGCCATGTCCGCGTGCGCGCTCTCGGGCGGTGCGTCACCGCCGCGGCTCGATCACGAAGATGGGGCAGGCGCGCCGGTCTTCCAACCGATGCTCGTGGTACCGTTGCCCTCGCTGCAAAATCCCGACGCCGGGACGGGGCGGGCCATGGATGTGCTGCAGGCACGCCGCACACCGATCGGCGACGTGTTGCTGGCGTTGTTCAAGGACTCGGACATCAACCTGATGATCGATCCGGCCGTGCAGACGACCGAGTGCACCTTCGACATCAAGCGGTCGACGGTCGAGGAGGCCTTCGAGGCGCTGCTGCAGAGTGTCGACCTCGGCTACGAGTGGGACGGCAGCTTCCTGCGCGTGCGCGACTCCATGCACGACACGGTGACGGTCGATCTCATGGAATCGAGCAGTTCGTCGGGCGGCGGTGGCTCGGGTGGCAGCAAGAGCAGTGGCTCGAGCGGTGGCGCGAGCGGCGGCTCGGGTGGCGGTTCCTCGGGTGGCTTCTGGGAGGAGATGGAGACGAACCTGCCGAAGTTGCTCGGCGAGGGTGCTTCCTTCGTCGTCAACCGCACGGCGTCGACGATCCATGTGCAGGCCCGCCCGAGTGGCATCCGCCGGCTACGCGAAGTCGTCGGCACGACGATGGGCCGCGCCAACAAGCAGGTGTCGCTCGAAGCGCGCGTGCTCGAAGTGCGCCTCGAGAACGAATACAGCCTCGGCGTGAACTGGTCCCTGCTGCCCGGTCTGTTCAACACCAGCAAGACCGGACTCGCGAGCGGCGGCTCCGTCGCAAGCCAGCTCGCCCCGTCGGGTGGTTCGGCGCTCACGTTCGGCATCCTGAAGAGCGGCGACTGGTCCGTGTTCGTCGATGCCTTGCAGCAGCAGGGCCAGGTGCGCGTGCTCAGCAGTCCGCGCGTCTCGACGATGAACAACCAGTCCGCTTCGATCTCGGTCACGGACCAGATCCCGTACATCACGCGCGATGTGGTCGACGACCAGGGTGTTGCCCGCACCGAGTTCGGGGTCGAGTTCGTCAAAGCTGGTGTGATCCTGAACGTGCGCCCCATGATCGGCGAGGAAGGGATCCTCTCCGTGTCGATCACGCCGCAGGTGCGCGAGCAGACCGGCACGGTGGTGACGCCGGACGGTCTCATCACGGTGCCGATCATCAGCGAACGCGAGGCGACGACGACCGTGCGCGTGGCCGACGGTCAGGCGATCGCGCTCGGCGGTCTGCGCAGCACGCGCAAGTCGGAGACGCGCCAGGGCATCCCGTTCCTCATGGATCTGCCGTTCCTGGGTGCTGCGTTCTCGAACACCGTGCAGTCGCGCACCGAGGTCGAGCTCATGATCGTGTTGGTGCCGCGCGTGCTCGACGACACCTGGATCAGCGAGGAGATCGAACGTGGGGCACACCGCCTCGTGCAGTTGCGCCACGGTTTCCAGTGGAACCCGATCCGGTTGGACGGCTATCGCCCCGAAGACTGGTCCGGCGGTTCGCTGCAGGGGAACGCGCAAGCGGCGCAGGCACCGGAGGTGCGCGTGCCGAGCCGTTCCCCGGTTGCGCTGCCGGCAGACCGCGGCACGACGGTGACGCGCAAGGGGCTGGCGGGGCACCTGCTGGCCAAGGCCGAGGCCGACCTCGGCAATGGCGACGTGGCGGCGGCCCTCACCGAGATCGAGCGGGCCCTGTCGCTCGAGCCCACGCGCGTGGAAGCGCTGGTTGCGGCGGGTGTGCTCAGCGAACGTCGCGGGGATCGCGCGCATGCGCGGCTGCTGCTCGATCGCGCGCTCGAGCAGAATCCGGACGATGTCACGGCGTTGACGGGTCGTGGGGCGTCGGAACTGAGTGCCGGTTCGGCCTTCGCGGCGAAGCGCTACTTCGAACGTGCGCACGCGGTGGGGCAGTCGACGCTCACGGCGGCCAATCTCGGTGGTGCCTTGCTGGCGCTCGGCGAGACCGAGGCCGCGCGCGAACTGTTGCGCGCGACGGCGAGTCCGTCGGCGCCGCCCGAACTGCACGCGAACCTCGCGTTCGCGGAGTTGTCGACGGGACACGCCGACAAGGCGCGCGAGAGTCTCAACCGGGCGCTCGCCGCGGGTGCCGATGCGCGCAATCCGCGGCTCGTCGCGCTCGAACGGCTCGTGGTCGACGCCGAACAGAAGGCGGCGGCGAAGCCGACGCCGTAGGGTGTGCCGGCAGGCGGTGCCACGGATGTACGAGTGGCGACGCAATAGCAGCCGTGCGCAGCGTGGCAGATCCACGCCATGCGCGGCAAGGACTACCAGACGCCGGACGGTATCCGCGTGGCCTCGGCGCTGGCTACCCCGGTCAGAACGACGAGATGTACGCCTTCAGGCCGTTGCTGACTGTCATGCCGAACGTGTTCTGGCCCTTGGGCCGAGTCGGTGGAGCACGGTCTGGTCAAGCGCTGACACAGAAACGCGAACGAGCTGTGGTTGCTGGCGCGGTGCTTTGCGGTATTCCTGGTAGCTCCCGGGTCGCCCGCCCTGCATGAACCACGTCCAGTCCTCCTGCCGCCTGCTGGTTGCGTCGTGCTACTTCGCCGCCACCATCGGTGCTCAGGCGGGAGCGGACTGGTGGGCCTACCGGGAGCTGCGGCGTCCAGCTGTTCCCGCGGTCGCGCACACCGGTTGGCCGCGGCAAGCGCTCGACCACTTCGTGCTCGCTGGCTTGGAAGCGCGCGGATTCACACCGGCTCCCGAGGCGGATCGCTACACGCTGCTGCGGCGCGTCACCTATGACCTGACTGGTCTGCCGCCGACCGCGGTCGAGATCGAAGCCTTCGTCGCGGACCCTGCGCCCGACGCGTACGAAAAAGTCGTCGACCGTCTGCTCGCTGCACCACAGTACGGCGTCAAGTGGGCGCAGCACTGGCTCGACCTCGTTCGCTACGCGGAGACCAACGGCTACGAACGCGACAACAAGAAGCCGTCGGTGTGGCGCTACCGCGACTGGGTCGTCGACGCCTTGAACGCCGACATTCCCTACGGCCAGTTCCTGCGCACGCAACTTGCCGGCGACGAAGTGCAGGAGCCGACCGTCGCCGACCTCGTCGCCACGGGCTACTACCGCCTCGGCATCTGGGACGACGAGCCCACCGATCCCCTGCAGCATCGCTACGACGACCTCGACGGCATCGCCGACACGACCGCGCGCGCCATGCTCGGCATCTCGATGGGCTGCGCGCGTTGCCACGACCACAAGAAGGACCCGCTGCCGCAGCGCGACTACCATTCGTTCCTCGCGTTCTTCGAGAACGTGAAGCCGTTCGACCTCCAGGCGCGCGCGGTGCCCGTCGATGGCGCGCGCGAACGCTTCGACGCCGAGCTGGCGGCGTACACGGCGCGTCGCGACGAGACCATGGCTCGCATCGTGCAGTCGGCGGACGCAGCCTGGCGCACGCTCGACGCGGCGACGCAGGAGCAACGGCGACGCGATGCCGCAGCAACGGTCGTCGCCAAGTACCCCGGCGACCGCGACAGCGCCACGCAACTGCTCGACGAGACCAACGCGCACCACGGCCGCGTCGAAGGCCAGGTTGTTTCCGTCCCGGGGCGGCACGGCCAGGCCATGCGCTTCGATGGCGACGACCACGTCGTGCTCCCGCGCCTCGTCGAAGACTCGTTCTCGGTGACGTTCTTCGTGCGCAGCGACCAGCCGGGCGCGGGGCACGCCAACGACACGCGCTGGTTCACGGGCGCGGGCCTCGTCGATGGCGAAGTGTCCGGCATCGTCAGCGACTGGGGCATCGCGTGGCACAGCGATGGCCGCATCGTCGCCGGCAGCGGCGCGCCCGAGACGTTTCTCGCCTCGGGACCGGGCCATCACGACGGCCAGTGGCACCACGTCGCGTTCACGCGCGATCGCACGACTGGCCGCATTGCGCTCTACGTCGATGGCGTCCTCAGTGGCGAAGCGAACGGCAGCAAGGCCGCACTCGATGCACCGCCACGACTCGTCGTCGGGCGTCTGCAGCCAGGTGGCCCCGGCTTCCGCGGCGATCTCGACGACCTGACGTTCTTCTCGCGCGCGCTGTCGGCCGAGGAAGTCGCCGGCCTTGCGTTCGACCTGCCGGGCGGCATCGCTTTGGCAGCCGCGGCGTGCGAGCCGCAGGCGTTCGCGGCGCTGCGAGAACTGCACCGGCCCGAGTTCGCGACGGTCGAAGTCCTCGCTGTTTCGGAATTCGGTCCGAAGGGACCCGAGGCGTTCGTGCACCTGCGCGGCAACGTGCACGCGAAGGGGCCGCGCGTCGAGCCCGGCTTCCCGGCGATGCTCGGCGGTACCTCGACGCCGGCTGAGCTGCACTCGCGGCCGACGAGCAGCGGACGCCGCACGGCACTGGCGACCTGGATCACGGACCCGGCCAACGTGTCGACGTGGCGCGTGGTCGCGAACCGACTCTGGCAGCATCACTTCGGCCGCGGTCTCGTGCGCTCGAGCAACGACTTCGGCCGCCTCGGCGAACTGCCGACGCATCCCGAGTTGCTCGACTGGCTGGCTACCGAAGTGCTCGCGCGCGGACAGAGCTTGAAGGCGATGCATCGCCTGTTCGTCACTTCGTCGACCTACCGCATGTCGTCGGCCGCCGATGGCAAGGCGCTCGCGGCCGATCCGCAGAACGACACGTTCTGGCGGTTCGATCGCCGCCGCCTCACGGCCGAAGAAGTGCGCGATTCGATGCTCGTCACCGCCGGCGTGCTCAATCTCGAACGCGGTGGGCCGAGCGTCTATCCGCCGATGCCGGCCGCTGTGCTCGCCACCTCGTCGCGCCCCGACGAGGCCTGGGGCGAGTCACCGGCCGATCAGGCGTCGCGGCGCAGTCTCTACGTGCACAACAAGCGTTCGCTGCAGGAGCCGCTGCTGGCGTCGTTCGACCGCGCCGACACCGATTCCAGCTGTCCGGTGCGCTTTGCGACCGTGCAACCGACGCAGGCCCTCATCCTGCTGAACGGCGCCTTCGCCCAGGCGCAGGCGCGGCTGCTGGCTGCTCGCCTGCGGGCCGAGGCCGGGGACCTGCGCGCGCGGCTCGAGCTCGGCTTGCGCCTCGTCGCGCAACGGCCCGCGCGCGGTCCGGATCTCGACCGCCTGCTGTCGCTTGCCAACGACCTGCAGCGCGACTTCGGGCGCAGCGAAGACGACGCCCTCCAGCGCTGCTGCCTCGTCCTGATGAACTGCAACGAGTTCCTCTTCCTCGACTGATTCGCCATGATTGGGGCGTGACCGACATGCACGACGGCAACACCTTCTGTGGTCGCACGCGCCGCGAGTTCCTCTGGGAGGCCGGGGCGGGGTTCACGTCGCTCGGACTCGTCGACCTGTTGTCGCGCGACGGCTTCTTCGACAACGCCGTTGCCGGTGGCGGCAGCCCGCTCGCACCCAAACCGCCGCACTTCCCGCCCCGTGCGAAGGCCGTCATCTTCCTGTTCATGTACGGCGGTCCGAGCCAGGTCGACACCTTCGACTACAAGCCGAAGCTCTACGCCCTCGACGGCAAGACCATCGACGTCGACACCAAAGGCCGCGGCGGCACCAAGAAGCAGGGCCGCGTGGTCGGGCCGAAGTGGGCCTTCCG
>JAYUCN010000618.1:0-9527 GCA_043740335.1 Planctomycetota bacterium | reverse complement strand
GCCGTTAGCCTTCTTCGCGGTCGCAACCGATCGCCTCGACGCTGACGGGCGGGACCATTGGCACTCGCGCCCGAGCTCGCCGACGGCCCCCACCACCGACAACGACGGCGCGCCCCGCACGTCCCTCGCCGGGCGCGCGACCGATCCTTCCCATCGGCAATTCCCTACATCGTCCGCGCGGCGGTAGCCGATGCAGTTTGGCAGTGGAACGCAACTGCCCGTATCGAAACCTGCCAGATCACGCGGTATGGCGGCAGGCGGTCGGTCGTCGCGCGATCGAAACGATCCTGCCCATCGACGCGTCGATCCAGCCGATCGCGGCGCATGCGCGCGTGGCATCGGCCGGCAGTTGCTTTGCGCAGCGCATCGCCGAGAACCTCGGTGAACTGGGGCTCGAGTACTGCGTCACCGAGCCCGGACCATCGTGGCTCGCGGCGGAAGACCGGCGCCGGCTCGGCTACGGAACGTACTCGGCGCGCTACGGCAACGTCTACACGCCACTGCAGCTGACCCAACTGCTCGAACGGGCCTATGGCGTCTTCGCGCCTCGAGAGCCGGTGTGGAAGAACGGCTCCGATCGCTTCGTCGATCCGTTTCGCCCCGGCATCAACGACGCCGGCTTCGTCTCGGTCGAGGAATGCCTCGAAGATCGCCGGCAGCACCTGGGCGCGGTGCGGGAGCTGATCGAGACCGCGGACGTGTTCGTGTTCACGCTCGGCCTGACCGAAGCCTGGGTCAGCAGAGCCGACGGTGCGGTGTTTCCGGTCTGCCCTGGTTGTGGCCACGGCGGCACGTTCGACGCCGAGCGCTACGAGTTCGTGAACTTCGATGTCGAGGCCGTCACGGCACAGCTCGACCGGTTCCTGGAACTGGCGCGCCGTCACCAGCCCGATCTGCGTTTGATCCTGTCGGTCTCGCCGGTGCCGTTGGTCGCGACCTTCTCCGGCCAGCACGTGCTGACCGCCACCACCGCCTCGAAGGCCGTGCTGCGGGTGGCCTGCGACGAACTGCGCCGCGGCCACGCCGACGTGGACTACTTCCCTTCGTACGAGATCGTGCAAGCAGGAGGACCACAATGGGCGTTCGCCGCCGATCGCCGGTCGGTGGCGCCGATTGCCGTCGCTCACGTCATGGAGTGCTTTGGTCTGCAGTTCGGCCTGGCGGCCACTCCGACTGCCGGCAACGTGCCGGGCAGCAGGATCGCGGCCCGCGATGCGCTGATTCCACGCCCCCCTTTGCAATGTGACGAGGACGAGATCCTGGTCGCGATGGCGAAGGAGCGCCCGGATCGATGACCGGCTTCGAACGCGTCTTGCCGATCCACTGCATCGGCGAGAGCCACTGCTTGAGGTTTCGCAACCGGCTGTTCACCGGTGCGGCGCTGCCATACCCCTTGTACGTCCGCGTGCACTTCCTGCAGGACCTGCAGGCGGCCACGTTCACGAGCGAGGGCGGCTTGCATGAAGACCTCGCCGCGGCGCTGGTTGCCGGCGGGCTCTGCGTCGCGAGTCCGCAGCCGGACGGCAGCGCCGAGCTGGACACCGCGCACCGGGCGTCGACCTTCGGGGATCGGGTGCTCGCTGCCCGCCACGCGGCGCTCGCTGACGAACCGCTGATCGCCCCGGCCATGCTGCTGTTCGCGGGCGACAACGACCTGCACACGTTGGCGATGCAGATCGGACCGGAGACCGACTTCGAACTGCCCGACGATCCCGGCTACGGCATCATCGCGAACGCGAGACGGGTGCCGTACCACGACGTGGAGAGCGGCCTCGCGCGCGCCTTGCAGCCGTTCTTCACGGGGCTCGAGCTGCTCGGTGAAGCCGGCTTTGCGCGGACCCTCGTGCACTGCCTGCTGCCGCGAGTGCGCGACGAAGAACGGGTGGCGCGGTGGCTGCATGGCATGCGCGTACCAGCCACGGTTCGCAGCAAGCTCGCCATCGTTGGCAACCGATTGCTGGCGAAGAACTGCCGACGGCTCGGCTTCGGTTTCGTGGACGTCTGGTCGGAGTTGTCGAGCGATGGCTTCCTCGACCCACGCTTCGATCTCGACGGCATGCACTGCAATCATCGGGCGACGACTGCTTCGCTCGCCGCCGCTGCGGTACAGCTCGCGAGACTCGCGGCCCACGCCGTCAATCCGGCGCAGTACGAGCTGCTGCACGAGCTGGCCGTCCCGCGTTCGGCGGCACGTTCCGAGTTGGACGAGGCCTTCGTCGACGCAGGCCACGTGGCGGTGACCCTGCGCGCGATGCCGACACCGTGGCATCGCGACACCGGCCTGCCGCACACCGGGGGCCACTTCGCCCACCCGGAATGGTCGGGTCTGGCTGCGGACGTAGTGCCGGCGGCGCAGTTCGTGCTACCTGGACCCGACCACCTGCGCGCGCTGCACGACCTGTTGTTCGCCGCCGAGGTTCGCGAGGCCCTCGAACTCGGTTCGGACTTCGCAGTGGGCATCTGCACCGTTCGCTCGCTGCGGCCACTCGGACCGGCGGCAGTGGGCGCGACACGATCGCTCGCCGCCCCTGCCGGAGCACGCCGCGCCTTGCTGGTCCAGCATGGCGCACTGACCGTCACCTGCACTCCGCGCGACGACCTGGGCACCGCCGGGTCGCGCCACCTCGGCGCCGGCGCATTGCTGGTCTTCGATCCATGCCGGGTGCAGCTTTCGTGCACCGAACTCGACGCCGGCACCGAGGTCCTCGAGATCGGGCTCCTGCCCCGCTTGCCCGACGAGGTGCATCGGGTGCTGTCCACGGGTTGGAACGATTGGCCGTGCGATCCCTTCCGCATACCGCTGCTGGGCCAGCCGTCGTACCCGCCGGTCGACGACGACACGTTGCGCCGGTGGCGGGAGATCGAAGGACGAACGGTCCGCACCAAGCCCGAGGTCGAGCCCGCGGTCGGGGCCACCGAGGCGGTCGGCGGCGAGGTCGCTCGCTGAGCCGGAAGCAGCCGCCAGTCTGCATCACGCCGCCGCCCGGATGGCCCGAGTCGGGCGCGGGACGCTATCATGCCGCAAGATTCAAGAGGAGAACGCCATGCGCACACTGCTCCCGACCTTCTTGTTCGCCGCCAGCCTCGCTGCCCAGACCACGAGCGACATCGGGCTCACGATCGACAGCGGCGGACTGACCGTGCTCTACGGACAGATCTGTGGCCCGGTGCCGTGCCAACCGCTGCCCGGCCCGACGATCGCCGCCGGCACCACGCGCTACGTGACCCAGAACGCCGCCGCGTGGTCGCCGTTCGCGCTCGCCCTCGGCGCACCCCCGACGAGCGGCTGCCTGCAATTCGCCGGGATCGCCAACGGCCTGCTGCTCGACGCGCCAATCGTGCTCTTCGCCGTCGGCGTCACGGGACCGCCCGTCCCCGTTGCCTTCGGCCTCTGTCCTCGCGGCGTTGCCACGGTGCCGCTCGTGGTGCCCATCGGCGCGCCGTCGGGGTTCCACTTCGTGCTGCAGTCGATCGGGATCGACTGGTCAGGACAACTCGGTTTCAGCAACGGCATCGCCGCGGTCGTCCAGTAGCGACACGCAGGCCCTGAAGAAGCGGTGAAACGGGGGCACGACGAGCGTGGTGCTCGATCCGCAGGTGCTGATGGAGCGACCGTGCGCGCTGGTGCCGCGGCCGCGTCGGCATCTGGTGAGGCATCACGGGGTGTTGGCGCCGGGCGGCGGGGCTGCGGCCGTGCAGAGCCTCGCTGCACCTACGACGGGGAAGGTGAACGAGCCGAGGACGTCTGGCAGCGCGGCACGACGTCCTTGCCGCTTTTCGGCGCCGCGCCCTTCCCGCCGCGGCGCCACCCGGTTTCATTGCGGCATGAGCAAGCTCAAGGCATGGTTCGGGCCGAGCCGCGGCGAGATCTGGCGAAAGCTCAGCACCGAGCTCGGGGCGCGCTACACCGCGGGAACGTGGCGCAAGAGCGATCGCATCGACGTCGCGCACGGACCGTGGACGATCACGCTCGACACCTTCATGGTGCACGCGAACAACGCGCACGTGCCCTTCACGCGGCTGCGCGCACCGTTCCTCGACACCGAACACCTGCGGCTGAAGATCTACCGCAGCAACATCTTCGCCGAGGTCGCCAAGTGGTTCGGCCTGCAGGACATCGAGGTCGGCTCGGTGCAGTTCGACAAGGACTTCGTGATCAAGACGAACCACGAGGCGAAAGTGCGCGCGTTCTGCGGCAACGCTGCGCTGCGCCAGAAGCTGTCGGCACAGAAGTCGATCACGCTCAGTGTCGAGGACAACGAGGGGTGGTTCGGACCGAAGTTCCCACCCGACACCGACGAGCTGCGCGTCGTCGTCCGCGGCCACCTCAAGGACACGGAACGCATCAAGGAGCTGTTCGACCTGTTCGCCGAGGCGCTCGACCAGCTGTGCGCGATCGGGGCGGCCTACGAGAAGAACCCGGGCCTGTCGCTGTAGCGCTGCAGGCCGCGCGCCAGGAGAAGTGGCCGATCGATCCGTTGTGGAACGGCCGGGTAGGAAGCTGTTCCGGGCGGCCCGCCGTGGAAGGCGAGAAGCCTAGATCCGGTCGGGGCGCTACGGTACGAAGGACGGATCGGCCGCCGCCGTGACCCCCTTGGCGCTGCGACCCCACCGCGAGCAACACGACAACAGGTATCCGATGACGAGGACTCTCGGCGGCGCGCCATTCCTGGCACTTGCTCTGTGCGCACTTGCCGGTCTTGCTCCCGGGCAAGAGGCGCCGCGGCAACAGTTGGCCAACGGCGGCATGGAAGAAGGCGATCCAGGCCAATCCCCGTCCGGTTGGTTCTTCCACACCAATTGCGGAGCCACCGCGGCCATCGACACCGACAAGCCGTTCGTCGGGAGCAAGTCGGCCTGGATCGACGCATCGAAGCCAACCGGCAAGGAACGGCCGTTCACCAATCTGATGCAGTCGCTCGACGGCAAGACGTGGCAAGGCAAGTGAGTGCGGTTGCGCGCCGCGGTCAAGGTCGGGGAGCTGGCACCGGGTGCCACCGTGCAACTGTGGTTCCGGGTCGATCGCCCGGACCAGAAGGTCGGCGCCTTCGACAACATGGATGACCGGCCGATCAAGACCGCGACCTGGACGCACCATGACATCGTCCAGGATGTGGATGCGGACGCAGAACGCGTCGTCTGCGGCATGTTCGTGCTCGGCAAGGGCGCAGCCTGGTTGGACGACGTCACGCTCGAGATCGTCGACGCGAACGTGGCGACCACGGGCGGAGGCGCCGTGAGTCAAGGCAGTGGCGCGTCGATTCCCGCGGCCGTCAGGAAGGCGCTCGGCAACGCGGAGAATGCGCCGCAGCAACCGTTCTTCACCGCGTGGCTTCTGCTGCCCATGCTCGCCCTGCTCGCGTTCCTGATGGCGCTGTGGCCAGGCAGGGGCGGTGACGAACCCGGCGCCGCGCCGGCTCGGCAGCCGCGGGCGGTGCGCTGGTTCGCGATCCGCTTCACGATCGCCTATTGGCTCCTGTACTGCCTGCCGGGCCCCTTCTCGCAGCTGATCCCCTGGTTGGGTCCGCACCTGGAAGCCGCGCATCAATGGCTCGACCAGAATCTGGTCTCGTCGACAGCGCGCCTGGCGTTCGGGATCGAGGGGGAGCTGGCGCCCCCGAATGGCAGCGGCGACACGACCTTCAACTACATCTCGGTGCTCGACGGCTTCGTGCTGGCCGCCTTGGTTGCCGTCATCTGGTCGTTCGTCGGTGGCCGTCGATTCCACCATGCCGTGATGCTCGACCTGCTGCGCAGTTACCTCGGCTACGTGCTCGCCTTGGCGATGCTCGGCTACGGGCTCGCCAAGGTCACGATGCAGTACAACCAGTTTCCGATCGTCGGCGACTGGCAGCTGCAGAAGACCTGGGGCGATTGCTCGCCGATGAACGTGGTCTGGGCGTTCATGGGATCGTCGCGCCCCTACACGATCTTCTCCGGCCTCTGCGAGGTGCTCGCAGCGCTGCTGCTGATCTGGCGACGCACCCGCACACTCGGCGCACTCGTCGCGATCGGCGTCATGACGAACATCGTGATGATCAACTTCTGCTACGACGTGCCCGTCAAACTGTATTCGAGCCACTTGCTGCTGATGGCGTTCCTGATTGCCATGCCGGACATCGCCCGATTGACCAACCTGCTGGTCAGAAACCGCGGGACCAGCATCGCCGACGCGACGAATGCATGGAGTGGCAAGCGGCTGCGGTGGGTTCGCCTCGTCGTCAAGACGATCGTCATCGTCGTGGGCTTTGCCCTGCCCGTGGGGAACGAGGCGATCAAGAGCTACGAACACTTCACCGAGGCTCGACAAGATCCGGGCGATGGCCCGGGCAATGGCCCGGGCAATGGCGAGAAGGTCGCGGACAAGCCGCTGCTCGTCCGACGCGGCTTCCGCTGGATCAACGAGGTCCCGTTCAATCGCTGATCGGGCGCTGCACGGTGAACGCTTCGGATATCGTTCGCGTGTGCAGTCCGATCCCGATCAGTTGTTCACCGAGGCGACGCGCGGCGACCGCAGCGCCCTCGAGCAACTGCTGCTGCGCTACCTGCCGCAGCTGCACGCGTTCGTACATGCGCGGCTCGGTCCGGGCTTGCGCGCGCACGAGTCGAGTCTCGACGTCGTGCAGTCCGTCTGCCGCGAACTGCTGCAGGCGCACGGCCGCCTCGACTTCCCCGGCGAAGATCGCTTCCGCGCGTGGCTGTTCGCGGCCGCGCTCAATCGCATGCGCGACATGCATCGCCGTGTGCATCGGGGCATGCGCGACGTCGATCGTCAGGTCGAGTTGCCGGATTCGACGGGCGCGATCGCGATCGCGAACCTGATCACGCCGAGCCAGGCCGCGATCGGCAACGAAGCGGCGGCGGCGGTCGCGGCGGCGTTGGCAGCGCTCAGCGAGGAGCACCGCGAAGTGGTCACGCTGGCGCGCATCGTTCGCCTGCCGCATCGCGTCATCGCCGAGGTGCTGTCGCGCAGCGAGGAGGCGACGCGGCAGTTGCTCGCGCGTGCGCTGGTCCGCTTCGTGAAGGAGCTGCGGCGGCGCGGCGTCGACGTCGCCGGCGCCGAGCTGCCGTGACAGCGGGGGCTTTCGCCCGCGCGCGGCAGCGGCGAACATGCGGGCATGGCCGAAACCGACGCGATGCCACCCGAGCTGCCGGACGAACTGGCTGATCAGGCGGCCGATGCCCTGCTCGCCGTACCCGAAGCCGAACGCGACGCGGTGCTCGCGGCGTTGGTGGCCGCGCATCCGCAGAACGAAGCATCGCTTCGCTGCCTCTACGCCGATCTCGCTGGCGCGCGGCGACTGCTCGACGGCACGTATCCCGAACGGCACGGCGAAACGCCGCCGGCGATCGGTGGCTATCGCGTGCTGCGCCGCCTCGGCGAAGGCGCCTTCGGCATCGTCTACCTGTGCGCACAGGAGCGGCCGATCGTGCGGCAGGTCGCGATCAAGGTGCTGCGGCCCGGCGTCGGCGACGACAAGACGCTGCGCCGGTTCGCGGCCGAGCAGCAGGTGCTGGCGTCGCTGAACCATCCGACGATCACGCACGTCTTCGATGCGGGGGCGATGCCGGACGGGCGCCCGTTCTTCGTCATGGAGTACGTCGAGGGCACGACGCTGCGCCGTTGCTGCGAAGAGCGAGTCCTCGATTGCCGCGCGCGCCTGCGCTTGTTCGTCGCGCTGTGTCGCGGCATAGCGCATGCGCACGCGCGCGGCATCGTGCATCGCGATCTGAAACCGGCGAACGTGCTGGTCGTCGACACGGACAGCGGGCCGTTGCCGAAGATCATCGACTTCGGCATCGCCAAGATGCTCGTCACGACCGCGGCCAGCGGGCCGCTCACGGACACCGGGCGCGTGATCGGCACTCCTGGCTACATGAGTCCCGAGCAGGCGACGGGGCAGACCGACGCGGTCGACGGCCGCGCCGACGTCTTCGCGTTGGGCGTGATGCTCTACGAACTGCTGACCGGCGAGCTGCCGTGGCCGCGCGGCGTCGCCGCCACCGACACCGAGCCGGTGCGGCCGAGCGCCCGCATCACGACGTCGGCGAGCACGACCGCGGCAGCACCCGCGCTGCGCCGGCAACGCGCGGCGGAACTGCGCGGCGATCTCGATTGGATCATCTTGAAAGCGCTGATGCGCGAGCGCGCCGAACGCTACGCGACCGTGACCGCGTTCGCCGACGACCTCGAGCGCCACCTGCGCGGCGAGACGGTGTCCGTCGGGCCGCCGTCGTTGGCGTATCGCTGGCGCAAGTTCGTGCGCCGCCACCGCGTCGTCGTCACCACCGTCGCAGCCGCCGCCGTCGTGGTGATCGGCAGTCTCGCCGCGGCGTTGGCCTACGGCAACGCGGCGCACGCCGAAGTCGTCGATGCGCGCTCGGCCGTGGCGGCGAGCCTCGCCGACGAGGAAGCGCTGGCCGAGCGCTTGCTCGCGCGCGCCAACGACGAACGGTTGCAGGACGCGCCGCGCGGCGACGCGGTGCGGCAGGCACTGCTGCAAGAGGCGATCGCCGCGCATGCGCACTTCCTGCAGCGGCAGCCCGCCGATGCGCGCGCGCACGCGGGGCGCAGCCGCGCGCTGGCGGCGCTGGTGCGGGTGCATCTGCTGCTCGGCGAGACAACGCAGGGAACGAGTCTCGCCGACGAGAGCGTGCACGAGGCCGAGATCGCCGCGGCGAGCGCGCCCGACGACGACGACGCGCGCGGTTTGCTCGCGACCGCGCGATTTCGACAGGGCGAAGCGCGCATGCAAGGGGCGGATGATCCGGCGGCGCACACGGCGTTCGTCGCCGCGGCCGAGCTGTTCGCGCCGCTCGCGGCGAAGGCGCCTGGTGCGCACGGGCTCGCGCGCGCGAGCGTGCTGCGCAACGCCGCGCAAACGCTGCCGGCCGAAGCCGGGGACCGCCAGCTGCAGGAGCTGCACGAGACGCTGCGGTATCTCGAGACGCTGCGCGAGTCGTGTGCGTTGGCCGCGTGGGCGAACGAGTACGTGGCGACGATCGGTACTCTCGTGAAGACCGCGAACCAGTTCCGCAAGGAACTGGACGCAGACTCGCTGCTGGCCAAGGCCGCAGCGGAGCTGCCGCGCTTGGGCTCTCGCCGACTCGAACTGACGGAGTTGGTTCGTTCGCAACAGGGCGATTTCGCTTGGGACCGTCGGTCCGAGCCGGGACGCCTGCAAGCAGCACGCGAACACTTCGAGGCCGCCATCGCGGCCGCGACCGAGTGGTGCGTGGAACAGCCCGAACGCATGCTGCCGCGTCAGCGATTGGTCTTCGATCTCGCGCGACTCGGGCTGCTGCAGAACCTGGGCGAGGAATTCGAGGCGGCTTCGCAGAACTACCGCCGCGCGATCGAGCAAGCGGACCGGTTGGTGACGCGCTTCCCCGACGATCCGGCGCAAGTGCGCGGCCTGCAGTCGCTGCTCGTGCAGTACGCCAATCGCCTGATGGACCGCTTTCGCCAGTGCGACCTGGCGGAAGCGAGTGCCTTGTTGGCGCGCGCGCTCGACGTCGACGCGCGC
>JAYUCN010000617.1:0-3927 GCA_043740335.1 Planctomycetota bacterium | reverse complement strand
AGCCCGGGCTCTCGTCGTTGTGGCAGACGACGCAGGTCTTCCCATCCGGGTTCTTCTGGATCTCGTCGTTCGGGATCACCACGTAGGCAGGCTTGCTCTCACCCGGCTTGGTGTCGGCCGTGGCCGCCGCGGCCATGCGCGCCTTCTTGTGTTTCTCGCCGGGTCCATGGCAGGTTTCGCACTGCACGCCCAGCTTCGGGTCGAAACTGCGGTGCAGCTCCGCCGGCGGCTTGCCATAGGCGGTGACGTGGCACTTGAGGCACTTCTCGCTGCTCTGCGGGTCGTCGACGCCGCGCTCCTTGCCGAGGGTCTTGGCCTTTGGGGATGCCAGTTCCTCGAACGCCTTGGCGTGCTTCTCGTGCTGCCAGACCCCGTACTGGTCGCCGGACTCCTTGGTCTGGTGGCAGTTCTTGCACATCGCGGCGCCGATGTAGCGGTTGGTTTCCGCACCCTGTTGGGCGCCGGATCCCGGCGATCGTGACGGCGCCGACAGCAGCGGAAGGACCAGCAAGGCCAATCCGGCAAGCGGAACGACGCGCCATCTGCAGGCTCGACTGGCGAAGTTCATCGGAGTCACATCCTTCGGGACGGTGGTCCCTGGCGAGGGTTCATGACGAAGGCTTGGGTGCGGCTATCGGCACGTTCCAGAGCTGGTGAATGACGGGCCGATGACGAAGATGCTGGGCTCATGACGGCATTCGTGCAGTGCCACAGTGGCCACATCGCGGCACAGTAACGGTGGCGCCATGACGGCCACCAGTGGCCAGAGTGCGCACGAAGTGGGCGGCACCGCACGAGTTCGCAGTCGCCGTCAGCGATGGCAGCGGATGCACTCGCTGCCATTGCCCACGTGTGGCAGCGGCGCGCTCAGGCCGTGACACTGCCGGCAATTCATGGCCGGCGAGTGGCCGACTGGCAGGGTCGTTGCCATCACGTGGCTCGGCGCGTCGCGATGGCAGACCGAACACTCGTCGCTGCCGAGCGGGAAGTGACAGGAGATGCAGTGGTTGTTCCGCACCCCGCCCCAAGCACCCAGGTGGTTGATCGGGCGGGCGTCGCGATGGCAGCTGTCGCACGAGTCCGCCCGGTGGCACGCCGAGCAGTTCTCCCGGTCCATGCGCGCGAACAGGCCGTGGCCGCGCAAGCGGAAGTAGTTGTTGTGGCTCTCGGGCGGCACTTCCATGTGGCAGGCGGCACAACTCGACTCCTGGTGGCAGAGGGAACAGCGATCGGCGGTGGCGGTGCCATGCGCGCGGACCGCCTGGCCGTGCAAACGCTGCCACGCGAAGGCGTGCGTCGGCGGCTCGCGGTCGACCCGGATGTCGCGATGGCACGTGGCACACTCGTTCGCTGCGTTCTGCTGCGTGTGGCATGCGACGCATGCGTTCATCGTCATGGCTGCTGACGCTGCAACCCCGTCGTCGTTCTCGATGTGCTGGTGGCAGGAGTTGCACTCCCGGCCGCCCGCGGCGTGCCGCAGGTGCGAGAAGACGATTTCACCGGACAGCTGATTGCCGGCAGGGGCTCGCCAGTCCTTGCCTTCGAACATCGTCGTCACCTTGCGTTCCGGCGGCTTCTTGGCGTCGATCGCCTCGTGACACAGCATGCACTGGGTCAGTACCGGCATGCCCGGGGTGTCGCTGTCCTTGGCACCCCGGTGGCAGTCGGCGCAGTCGAGCCCCTCGTTGGTGACGTGTACGAGGTGACTGAACACGAACGGCTGGCTGGTCGACACGAGTGCACTGACCAGCGCACAACCCGCCACGGTGATCAACAGCAGCACGGCCAGCGTGCGCACGCGGCAGGTGCCAACTTGCGAAGAACTCAGAAATGCCATGTGACCCCCATGCGCAACACGTGGAAATCGTCGAAGTCCGTCTCCTCCAGTTCGTACTTCAGGTCGACGGAGACTGCTGGCGATGGCTTGTGCTGCAACCTTGCGTAGTAGGTTCGGACGTGATCGCGTTCGCCGTTCAGGAACAGGTCGAACTTGTAGAGCGAGTAGTAGCTGCCGGCCGCGATCGTCGTCCGGTCGAAGAACCGCTGCTCGACCTCGGCGCCCCAGGTGCGCACGTCTTCCTGGTCGCTGTGCCAGAAGTCCGCGGTGGCTGAAACCGAGAGCCCGGTGACGGGGAGGTCGCGCACGCTGCCGGTTGCGTACCAGCGTTCGTAGTCGCGATTGAACGCGCCGATGTCGCCTGCATCGGCCACGCGGCGCACGTCTGCTCCGGCGAGCACGTGCAGGTGCGGCGACAGGCCCTTGTCGAGCAAGGCGCCAGCCTGCCAGTACGGGAACTCCTCGCGCAATGCGTTGAAGAACGGGTCCAGCTCGAGCACCAGGTCCTTCTGGGTGCGCAGCAGCTGGTAGTAGGTGACCTGGCCCATGAGATCTCTCTGCGCGTCGGTGTAGGCGAGGCGCGTTCGCACATCGCGGTCGCGCCCTTCGACGCGCGAGTACTGCCCTTCCAGCTGCAGCTGGGCGATCGTCTGCCAGAAGCCTGCGGCGAAGAGGTCGTTGTTGTGCGCGCCGAGCAGCACTTCGTCCTCGAGATGCATCCAATCGAGTCGCATGCGCCCGCCGGTCCAGGGCCGGGCCTGCGCATAGAGGCCCGCGGTCCAGTCTCCCGACGCCGACGACTCGTAGAGGTGCGAGGAGACGCCGCCGTACACGCCGACCTGGAGTTCGCCTTTGGTGATCGGCTGCGTCTCGGCGGCCACACCGTCGAAGTACGCGAGCTCGGGCGTCTCGTGGATCATCTGCCTGCCGACGCGGATCCGCGACAGCCCGGGCACGCGCCGAAGGTCGGCGTAGGCGTCGTAGACCCTGCCGTCGACACGGCCCCCGATCGAGTCGTTGGCGCTGAAGAACGTGGAGCCCCCTGTCCCGCCGTCGAGATCGCCCGCCACGCGGCCGTAGAAGTGGCCGGTGATGGCGTCACGATCCTCGATGCCGACGTCCAGCGACAGCGCTTCGTACAGATCCTGGTCGCTGTCGTCACCGGTCCATCGCAGCCAATAGCGACTGACGAGGTATCCGCGGACGAAGCGCTGCGGTGCGGCTGCTTGCCCAGGAGCAGCAGATGCGGCAGCCGGCGCAGCACCGGCGGGTGGACCGGTTGCGCGTTCCGGCGCCTGCGCGCCGACGTCGACGACCGCCACCGTACACGCGAGTGCCACCTGCAGGATCACACGACCACCATCTGCCCGACCCGGCCGGCGTCGCGAGGAGCTGGACATGATGTCAGCAGGAATCCCCGACCACGTCGGCTCGGGCAATGGGGCTTGCGGCCATGCCGCCCTGCGCATCGAGCCCGCCTCGATTGCGCCCAAGTGCGAAGCAGTCTGGACCGCTGGCGCGAATGGACTGCCGCTCGCTGCTCGCCGCGGCGACCTCACCGCCCCTTGAGCTGATGGAACTTCTCGACGGCGAACTCGCGGCCGATGCCGTGGCACACCGCGCAGGACTCGCCGCCCGTGCCCGAAGTGTTCGCGGCGAGGTGCGCCTGAGCGCTGCTGCCATCGTGACACGCACCGCAGACGACGGTCCAGGTCTTCACCGGTGCGGTGGCGAACGCATGCATGCGCTCGGCCGGGGCCTTCCACGCATCGTTGCCGTGGCAGCGCACGCACTGCTGGACACCACCGGGCATGGCCGGGAACTCGATCTCGCCGAACGTCGACGGGTTGCCACCGTTGCCGACGACCGTGTAGGTCGCGGCGTTGGCGAGCTCTTTGCCCCGGTGGATCTTGTGCAGCATCTGCCGGAACTCGATGGCGACCCCCGTGGTGAGGGCCGTGTCGACCGTGCTCGTGCCGACCTTCGGCGTGTCCCAGCGCGGCTTGTCTTCGTTGCCGCTGATGCTGTGGCAGGTGAGGCACGCATCCACTCCGCGCCGGCCACCGCCGTGGAAGATCACGTCGTTGTGG
>JAYUCN010000616.1:0-1561 GCA_043740335.1 Planctomycetota bacterium | reverse complement strand
GCCGCGGCTGCCGAGCGCCGCACCGCGCGCGGATCGCCGCGGCCGACGGCCCACCCGACCCGCACGGACGCGGCATGCCGAGTCCGAGTGGCACCATGAAGCTGAGCGACGCGAGCTGCAGCGCGATCTGGTGACCACCGAGGCCGGGGCCTTCTCCGTTCGTGCGGCCGGCGTTGGCGTCGAGATTGCCGATCAGCAATGCCGTCGTCGCGAACACGCCCATCTCGAGCAGGAACTGCGCGCCGATCGGCGTGCCGAGACGCAGCAGGCGCAGCACAGGTCCGATCGCGAAGGCGCTGGCGCGCACGCTGGCAAGGGCGAGTTGCCGCAGATGCGGCAGGAGGTCGGCCCGGCCGAACCACAACAAGCCGCCCAACATGAGCCAGCGGCAGATCACGGTGGCGAGCGACGCCCCCGTTGCTCCCATCGCCGGCAGACCCAGCTTGCCGAAGACGAGGATCCAGTCGAGCAGCGCATTCAGCAGGTTGCCATAGACGATCGTGAGCACTTGCGGCAGCAGGCGGGCGTGGGCCGACAGGAGGCTGCGCAGCAGCGAGTACCAGAGGAACGGCAACACCGAGAAGGCCTGCAGGCGGGCGTAGTTCGATGCCTCGTCGATGAGCCCCTCGGGTTGACCGCAGAGCCGCAACCAAGAGGCGGCTGGCAACAGCAACCCCGCCGCCGGCACCGACAGCAGCACAGCGAGCAGTGCACCGCGGCCGAGCAGGCGCGGGATCGCGGCACGGTCTCTGGCGCCGACGGCCTGCGACAGCAGCGGGTCGACGGCGGTCATGGCGCCCATGCAGAACATCATCGCGACCCACGCGAGCGTGTTGCCGAGGGCCATCGCCGGCAGCGATTTCTCGTCGTGGCGACCGAGCATCGCGACGTCGACGAAGTTCAGCGCGGTCATGCCGAACTGCACGAGTGCGATCGGTCCACCCAGGCGCAGCAGCTGCCTCAGTTCGTCACCGAACGAACGGCTCGGCGTCTGGCTCTGGGGCACGGCGGCGTCCATGGGTACGTTGGCGTCGCGGCCTTGCCGCACACCCGCGCGGGGCCGGGCGCGAGGCCGGGTGGGGGCGCACTGTGGCGGGTGCCTGGTGGGAAGCAAGCTTCTGCGGGAAGGCGAACGGCTGTGGATCCAGAGGTCGCTTCCGTTCGAGGCCACGTTGCCAGCGTGGTTTCGGTTGGGGAGAGAGTCTGGAGAACGTGGCCAGCTAGGAGAGTTGTGTGGAGAGCAGTGTGGAGAGTCCGAGGGGTGTTGGTGGGCGGGAACCGTTTCCCAGCCAATGCATCGATGTTCGTCGGTTGTTAGTGTCGCGGTATGGAACGCCGCATCTTGCATCTCGACATCGATGCCTTCCTCGCCTCCGTCGAGCAACTCCGGGAACCGACCCTGGTCGGCCGCCCGGTGGTGGTCGGGACCGGCGTCGTCGCGTCGCGCTCCTATGAAGCGAAGGCGCGCGGTGTGCACACGGCGATGCCGTTGCACGAAGCCCTGCGACGGTGCCCGGAGCTCGTCGTACGCGAGGGCGATGCGCGTCTGGCGGAACGCTAT
>JAYUCN010000615.1:0-3932 GCA_043740335.1 Planctomycetota bacterium | reverse complement strand
CACATCGCTGCGCCACTTCGATGGGTCGTTGCCGAGGAAGTAGTGGTGGCGGCCAGGCAGCCGGTCCTCCGCGACAAGCTCCGGCTCACTCGCGCCGGCGAACGTCATGCGCACCGCGACACCGCGCGCGGACGCGTTCTCCGGTTCCATGCGCCTCGGGTTGTCCTTTCGCCTCTGCTGCTCCGCGGCCCGCTCCACGAGCGTGAACGTCCATCCCTGCTGCTCGAGGAACACCGTCATCGCCCCGATGCGCGCGACGTAGCGCGCGGGATGTTCCCATTGACCGAGGTTCGGCACGAACGCGACCGGCAGCCGCGAGAGCATCCTCGTGCCTTCGGGGTTCGGCGGCGGCGTGGTGACCGCAATCGCCCCCGGGGAAGAGCGACGCCCAACGCACAACAAAGAAACCGAAACCGCGAGCGACGCAACCACCGAGACCGACACTAGCGCAGTCTTCATGGTGAACCCAGGATGGGCAGGCGGTCAAGGAACTGCGAGCAGCCGAACCAAGCAGGTACCGAACCGTGCGAACCTGCCGCTCGGACTCTGTCACCGCCCGGCGACCCCGTCAAGTGTCCAAGCAGGCAGCGCTGCCGCCCTCACCCCGCCGCTCAGCGGAACAGCTTGACGAGCCCCTGCGCGAACCGGTCGTCGAAGCACCCGCGATACGCCTGCGCCAGGATGCGCATCGCGTCGAACACGCCGACGCGCGGCTGCTGCGCCGAGTAGACCTTGTCGAACGTGTTCGTGATGCCGACAACGCGCGCCAGCTCCGGGATCGCAGCACCACTGAGTGCCTGCGGGAAGCCGGAGCCGTCCCAGCGTTCGTGATGCGAACGGGCCGCGTCGACGACCGGTGCTGGCAGACCGAGACCGCGCAGATAGTTGGCCCCGCGCACCGTGTGTTCGGGGTCGTGGTCGAGCGTTTCGTGCCCCACCTTGCCGACATCGTGCAGGAGACCCGCGAGCCCGGCCTGCAGCAGCGTGCCGGCGTCGGCGTCGAGCACGTTCCGCGCGAGCCCCATGGCGAGGAAGCTGACCGTGAGGCTGTGCGTCGCGAGCCCCGGGCTCGCCGCCATCACGCGACGAATGGCCTGGAAGCCCTGCGCCTCGCGCAGCAGCAGCCCGCTGGTCGCCATCATGACCTTCTGCGCGCGCTGCACGGTGACCTTGTCCGGCAGGGCCTTCAGCAGTTCGTCGGCGACCCTCGTGGCGACACCGTAGAGCACGTCCGCGCGCCGTTCGATCGGCACGCCGCGTTCGAGCATGATCTGGTCGAGCGACGATTCGACGCGCGTGATGTACGCGGCGCGATCGACTTCGCGGATGAACAACTGCAAAACCCCTTCGGCCTGCAGGCGGCCGATGTGCGACTCGTCGAGCTGCGACGCCGCGGGCCGATAGAGGATCCAGCTGGTGTCGGCCGTGCGCAGGAAGAGCGGAAACGGCACGGCATCCTTGGCCACCAGACCCACGAGCGGCACCGCCGAGTAGGTCACAGGCGTTGGTTCCGTGGACGCAGCAGTGTCCATTGCTTCCGCGATCGACGCGCCGGGGATGCGGGCTTGATGCCGACGCGGATCTTGCGGTGGCAGGAAGGGCAGAGCGAGACGCCGGTCACAGCGAAGCGTCTCGCCGCCGCCGACGCCACACGGCGTGACCAGTGGCAACGTCAGGCCCCGGCGCGACGCGGGCGATCGCAATCGCCGCGGCGTCGCCGGGATCCTCGTTGCCTTTCGGCGCGCGCGCGGGTCACCAGTTCACGGTCACAGTGTGCTGGCGGCCGGTGTTGACCATGCGCAACCACAGGTCCAGCGGAGGGGCCAGCGCATACGTCGTCACCGCGAGTGTGTTCACCAACTGACTCGGGGTGCCGACGCTCGGCACTGACGCGCCGTTGACGGTGACGATCGGGTTGGTCCATCCGGCGCGGTTACGCAGTTGGATTCGGGTCACATCTCCCACTTCGAGATCGTCCATGACGACCCGGATCGACCTCGCTTGGGTTGGCGGAGTCCAGTCGGCCGTGTACCAGCACTCGCTCGCGTTCGTGCTGGCAAATGGTCGGATGACGACAGCGATCTGACGGTGGTAGTCGTAGATGGAATTGTCGACGTAGGAGGCGCGTGGCCAGCCGTCGTGGATCGCTCGCACGAAGGTCATGTCCGGCTGGTTGGCTGCACCCAGCAGGCCGCCGTTCACGTCGTAGTGAAGGATGCGCAGGTAGCCCCAGCGATACGGCGACCACCACGCGTTGCCGCCCGGCAGGTGCTGCACGTCCGCCGTTGCCGCACCGTTGACCATGCGCATCATCGGGTGGTTCGACACGAGCGTGCGATCCAGCGGCAATCCGACCGAGCCGGGGTAGGGGTCTGGCAGGGGCACAGCGAACTTGCTCAGGCTCCGGTCAGGGTTGCGGATCGCGATGCCCCAGACTCGAGAGTCCTGCGGACTCGTCGGGCTGGTGAAGTCGTCGAACCAGATGCGCGGCAGCCCGCCGGTGGGTGCAAAGGTCAATCCACTCAGCATGTGGCTGGTGTGTCGCTGGGAGGCGCCGAACACGCTCGACACGGTCGTGGATTGATTGGGCGCGGCGACGCCGTCGAAGCCGACCAGGTGGCTGTCGATGAGGCGACCGGGACCGTCGTAGGGCATGTAGGCGACACCGGAGAACGACGGGTGTTGCGGTGCGAACAGGCCGTTGCCCGAGTTCTCGACGAGCAGGGAGTTGCGCAGCGTGAAGGGACACGCGAACTGCACGTGCCATTCGTTGTCGGCCAGCACGCAGTTGTCGAAGGTGACCTGGTCGAGGTAGTCGCCATCCGCTCCCCCTCCGGAATAGAGCGCCGTCGCACAACCGTAGGCGACGAAGCGCTCGAGCGTCGCGGGGACGGGCGGCTTCCAACCGAAGTTGGTGACCAGAACGTCGTCCAGTGAGTTGGGCGAACCGCCAGGGATGGCGTTGGGGTCGGGGTCGACCGAGTCGTTGAGGTCGATGGCCATGCGGCACGAGTGCGCTACGTTGTCGCTGAACAGACCGAGGGCCAGTCTGGTCGCATTGACCAGGGGGCTCGCGTAGTAGCTCTGCTGCCCGGACAGATCGAAGGGCTGCCTGTGCAGGGCGAACCAATAGCCGGCCCCCACGCAATCGGCGGCGACGTTGCCGACGAAGTCGTTCTGCGGATTCGTGATCCAGAAGGCAGCCGGCGAGCGGTTCTGCGGCTCGTCGTGCGAATTGTCGGTCTTCAGCAATTCGGTCCCGTTGGCGGGCCGCTTCGTGGCGAGCACGAGATTGCCGAGGATCCGGTTGTAGCGTTCGCCGCCGTCCTCGAGGAACACGCCGTGTCCGACGTGGTCGTAGAGCACGTTGTCCTCGACGGTCACGTAGTCCGAACCATGGATGGTGACGGCGCGGTTGTAGCTCTTCTCGACGCTGCACCCGCGCAGGTACTGGCCGGCGCCGTTGGCAAGCTGCATGTGCCAATGCATCGGATAGCGCCCCAGACCGGCAACCTTCGGCAGGTTCGGCGACCGCTGTCCCATCTCGGCGAGCTGGACGTTCGCGAAGCGCCCGACGCCCGGAGTGTTGCACATCGGGCAGTTCATGATCATCACGTGGCCGCCGAAGTCGTCGTTGGGCAGCGTGACCGGCGAGGGTTCGCCGCGGATGACGACGTTGTGGGTGAGCATGCCGACTTCGGCGCGCTGATCGAGGGACCAGGTGCGCACCCCCAGCGGATTCGTGTAGGTGACGGGGGGGCCGGCGTGGTGGGGATTGCCCGGCGTGAATGCCTGGTTCAGCACGATCTGACGGGTTGCCGGGCTGATGGCGACGATCGTGCGCACCTCGCTGTAAGGCATCGGCGGAAAGCCGGGGGTGAAGGGGAAGCTGGGCGCCCACGAACTCGGCGCCACGACCAGGCGATCGCCGA
>JAYUCN010000614.1:0-3936 GCA_043740335.1 Planctomycetota bacterium | reverse complement strand
GAGTGGTCGCCGGCAGCCGCAAGCGACCTTCGGCGGGCACCACGAACTCAGCGGCGACGTGATGCTCGGCGAAGTCGGGATAGCGCGGCTCCGGCACGGTCGAGCACGCGGCGATGGCGCACAGGCACAGCATCAGAACGCGCCGTCTTCGTTTCGCCCGGGCCGCGGCTAGCATGCGCGAATGACGGGCGGCGTCGCGGTACGAGCCAATCTTCTCTGCGTGACGTGGTCCGCGGCGCGGGGGCATGTGTTCCTGTTCGATCTCGAAGCGAAGCAGCGCGTCTCCGCCTGGACGGTTCCGGCCGGCGCACGAGGCTACTCGGATGCGGCCGGCGTGGCCATGGACGAGCACTTCCACCTGTTCGTCGCCGATCCGCACAACGATCGCGTCTGCCACTTCAGTGTGTTCGGCCGGCACCTCGCCGATCTCGGCCTGCCGGCACCCGAGGTCGGGGACGTGGCGCGCGATCGGCCGGGTGTGCTCGATCGGCCGCACGCGGTGGCGCTGGTCGGCGACACCGTGTTGGTGGGGGCCGGCGACCAGTCGCGTCGGCACGGCCTGCAGCGCTTCACGCGCGCGGGCGAAGTGCTGCGACCCCTGTGGTCGGGCGGCGATGTCGAAGCGACGTTCGGCGCGCCGCGGTCGGTCTGGGCCGATGCCGAGGGCGTGCTCGTCGCCGACACCTTGCACGGCCGCATCCAGCGCTTTCGTGCGGACGGCACGTTCGTGAGCCACACGCCGTGTGCACCGGCCGGTGCCCTGGCGCGGCCGATCGCCGTGCAGCGCTTGCCGGGGGGAACCATGCTGGTGGCCGACTGCGGCGACGAGGCCGGCATCCGCGCGCTGCAGCCGGACGGCACGCGCCTGCCCTTGGCGGCCGATGTGCACGCGCACTGCGAAGAGCCCGTCGCGTTCGGTCTCGATGGCCAGGGCCGCCTCTACGTGCTCGATCGCGGCGGCGAGCGCGTGCAGCGTTTTCACCGCGACCTCCAGTTCGACCAGATCGTCGTCGACCTGCGCGAACACCTGGACGTGCAGGCGGGCGCGCCGTGAGCGAAGAACGAAAGGAACTGTCGGCGTTCGACATCGGCTGCATCGTCGTCGGCGGCATCATCGGGGTCGGCATCTTCTTCACGCCGAAGAACGTGGCGGCCGCGGTCGACACGCCGCAACAGGTGCTGCTCGCGTGGGGGCTCGGTGGCCTGCTCGCCGTACTCGGGGCACTCGTGTTCGCCGAGCTCGCCCTGCGCGTGCCCGGCCACGGCGGCGTGTTCCGCTACCTCGAGGCCGCGTTCGGTCGCACGGTCGCCTTCCTCTACGGTTGGGCCAACTGGCTCGTGATCCAGGCGGGCGCGCTCGGCATCGTTGCACTGCTGCTGGTCGACCACCTGCGCATCGCGATCGCTCCCGGAGTGCTTTGGTCGCCGCACGCGCGGGTCGCGCTCGCCGGTGGCCTGATGATCCTGTTCACGTTCGTCAACGTGCTCGGGCTGCGCACAGGCAAGCGCGTGCAGAACGCGCTGATCGTGCTCAAGGTGCTGTCGCTCGCCTTCCTCGTCATGCTGGCGTGGTTCGGGTCCGGCAGCGCCGCGGTCGAACCGCTGCCGCCGCCGAGCGGACGCTCGCTGCCGTCGATGCTCGCGGCGGCGATGCTGCCGGTGCTGTTCGCGACCGGCGGTTGGCAGCAAGGTTCGTTCGTCGCGGGTGCGGCGAAGCATCGCCGCAGTGTGCCGATCGGTCTGCTCGGCGGTGTCGCCGTCGTCGTCATCACCTACATGACGGTGAACCTCGCCTACCTCGATCTGCTCGGGTTCGGAAAGGCGCGCACGAGCGAGGCGATCGGGGCGGCGGCGGCGGAAGTGGCGCTCGGGCCGGGCGGTGCGCGCGTGCTGGCGGCGATGGTCGTGGTCTCGGCGGCTGGCATCCTCAACACGATCTGCATGGCGCCGCCGTACGTGCTCTACGCGATGGCGCAGCACGGCTGCTTTCCGGCGGCGTTCGGGCGCTTGCATCCGCGCTTCGGAACGCCCGTGCTCGGCGTGCTCGGCCAGGGTTTGTGGGCAGTCCTGTTGTTGCTCTTCGTGCATTTGGGCACGACGTGGTGGGGTGGCGGCAGTACGACCGACAGCCTCGACTTCGTCTGCAACGGTGTCGTCTTCGTCGACTGGTTGTTCTACGGGCTCTGCGGTGCGGCCCTGCTCGTGCTGCGGCATCGTCGCGTGGGCGAGCCTGGGGCGGTGGTCGGTGCCGGCGTGGCCGGTGTCCTGTTCGCGCTCGGGGCGGTCGCGGTCACGGCTGGGGCCATCGTGTCCAACCCCTATCCGTCGGCGACCGGTGCGGTGCTGGTTTCGCTCGGGCTGTTCGTGCGGCGGTGGTTGCGGTAGGGTTCTGCGGGAGGCGTGGATCCGGAAGCTGGCGACTATGCCGCGAAGAAGTCGGTGACGCGCAGTAGCAGTCCGGGGATCACACACCCCACGTCGATGCTGTCGTCCGTGCCAAACGTTTCGGGCGTCGAGTTGGGACGGTACAGAATCGCGCTACCAAGAGCAGGGTCGATCGTCAGCACGAGTCGGCAGCCATGCTCGAGCAGGGACTCGGCTTTCTCGCGCACGGCACATCGGGGCCGAGCACGGTGTCCGGGCTGCGTTCGAGCTGGAAGCCCGCGTCGTTCGAGTACACCCTGCCGAGACCATGGGCTCTCACATGGATGGTGAGCAGCGTCGTGATGTTGGCTGCCACCCAGCAATGGTCGGCTCCCGGGGGACTCATCGTGCGCAGCTCGCCGCGATAGAGGTCGCAACGCCCTGGAATGTGCAGCAGCTGGTCTGCCGTGATGACCTTCGGTGCCATGGATCGTCGCATCGTAGCATTCGTCCTTCACTCCGGACGGCACCCTGCCGTCAGGCTCTGTGCACCGGGTGGTCGAACGGGTGCACACAATCACGCGATCGCACCACCAAGAGCTGCGAAAGAACTCGCGAAGCAACCTTGCGCCGTGCCGCACGCCCGCTAAGACTGCGCGCGCTGCCGAGGATCGTGTGCACTGGCCGGTCAGCCGCTTGCGTGTGGTTGTGGAAAACGATCCACCACGCGCTCGTGGGGCCAGTAGCCAAGGTCTCGGCGGCTCGTCTTCGTTCCCGTGTTTCGTTGGGCGGTCACTCTTGGGGATCTGGCAACAGTCCAGATCCGGCGGCGGTCTGCCCAGCGTGTCTGGAGGGGCTCCTTGGATCGAATCCGCATCCGGGGTGGCCGCGGTCTCCGCGGCACCGTTCGCGTTTCTGGTAGCAAGAACGGCGCGCTGCCGATCCTGGCGGCGGCGTTGCTCATCGACGGGCCGATCCGTCTGCGCAACATGCCGCGGCTCACCGATGTCGAGAACCTGCTGCGCATTCTCGGCAGACTCGGGGTCTGGCACCAATGGGCGGCCGACGGCACGCTCGACCTCGAAGCGCGCGACAAGACCGTCTACGTCGCACCCTACGACCTCGTGCGCACGATGCGCGCGAGCTTCGTCGTGCTCGGTCCGCTGTGGGCGCGTCGCGGCGTCGCGCGCGTGAGCTACCCCGGCGGCTGCGTGTTCGGCCACCGCCCGGTCGATCTGCACTTGAAGGGTCTGCGCGACATCGGCGGGGTCATCGAGATGGCCGATGGCTATGTGACGATCAGCGGACCGCCGCTCGGCGGACCGGTGTTCCTCGGCGGCAACATGGGCTCGACCGTGCTCGGCACCGCCAACGTGCTCATGGCGGCGACGCTCGCCAAGGGCACGACCTACCTCGAGTCGGCCGCGATGGAACCCGAGATCGAGGATCTCTGCAACTTCCTCAATGCCTGCGGGGCGCGCATCTCGGGCATCGGCAGCCATCTGCTCGTCATCGAAGGCGTCGACACGCTGCACGGTTGCGAATGGACGATGATCCCCGATCGCATCGAGG
>JAYUCN010000613.1:0-3937 GCA_043740335.1 Planctomycetota bacterium | reverse complement strand
CCGGTGCGCACCAGGGCGTGCTCCGCGCGAATCACGATGGTGATCGAGTACAGGGTGCCCAGTTCGTGATAGGACCACGCGCGCAGAAACGCACCGAGCCAGAGCAGTGGCATGCCGACAGCGCCCTGGAGCCAAGACTCGCCGTGGACGATGCGCGCCGTCGCCATGGCGAGCAACGCAACGAAGACGATCGTCCAGATCCATGCCGTCAGGTGGCCGCCGTGCACGCGCCCACCGCTACCAGCGCGACTCCGCGCCGTGCGCCAGTGCACCATCTCGCGCAGACCGAGTGGCGCGAAGATCGCCGTGAGTTGCAACCACATGCGGTTCTCTCGACCAGTCTAGCAGACGGTTCCGTAGGCCCCACTGCCGAGCAACTGCCGAGCTTTGGGAGAACGATCTGCTGACGCAGCGCCGCCTGTCCCAGACACCCTCCTCGCCGTAGCTTCCCGCACCTTGGACCTGCCCCTCCTCGTCTTCGTGCTCGTCTACGCGGTCATGATCACAGGCCGCGTGCCGGGCCTGTGCCTCGACCGCACCGGCGCTGCCTTCCTCGGCGCCATCGTGCTCGTCGGCGCCGGCACCTTGTCGAGCACCGCCGCCTGGCAAGCGATCGATGTCGGCACCATCGGCCTCCTGCTCGGCCTCATGATCGTCTCCGCGCAGTTCCGCCTCGCCGGTTTCTACGCGCGCCTCACGCGCTGGCTCGCAACGCGCCCCACCTCGCCACCGCGACTCCTGTTCGAACTCGTCATCACCACCGGCACCCTCTCCGCACTGCTGACCAACGACGTCGTCTGCCTCGCCATCGCCCCCGTGCTCGTCGACGTCTGCGTGCAGCGGCGCCTCGACCCGGTTCCCTTCCTGCTCGCACTCGCCGCCGCTGCGAACGTCGGTTCCGCCGCCACCCTCATCGGCAACCCGCAGAACATGCTGATCGGCCAGACACTCCACCTGCCGTTCGCCGGCTACCTGCAGGACGGCATCGTGCCGGCCGCACTCGGCCTGTTCGTCGTGTGGGCGATCCTCGCGCGCGCCTACCGCGGTCGTTTCGATCGTGAACTCGCCATCGCCGGCCCGCCCGACCAACCGTTCGATCGCTGGCAGAGCGGCAAGGGACTCGCGGTGCTGGCCCTGCTCATCATCGGACTCCTGTTCGCCCCGCTGCCGCGCGAAGTGCAGGCCCTGCTCGCCGGTGGCGTGCTGCTGCTGTCGCGACGCCAGTCGAGCCACGCCATGCTCGGCCTCGTCGACTGGCAGTTGCTGGTGCTGTTCGCCGGCCTCTTCATCGTCAACCACGCCTTCCAGGCAGCGGGCCACGCCGCCGCGGGCTTCACCTGCCTGCGCGAACACGGCCTCGACGTCGGCGATCCCGCCAAGCTGTTCCTGACGAGTGTGGTCGGTTCGAACATCGTCTCCAACGTGCCGCTCACGATGCTGCTGCTGCCGGTCGCCAGGCACCCGCAGGCGGGCCCGATCCTGGCACTCGCGACCACGTTGTCCGGCAACCTGCTGCTGATCGGCTCGATCGCGAACCTCATCGTCGTCGAACAGGCCATCCGCCTCGGCGTGCGACCGCGGCGCGCGAGCTGGGTCGTCGAGCATCTGCGCACGGGCGTGCCGATCACGCTCCTCACGCTCGCGATCGCCGCGGGCTGGCTCTGGATCCGCAGCTGATCCCCTCGCCTTCGCCGCGATTCCCGAGCACGATGTGCGCATGCGTGCCCCGCTCGTCGTGCTCGTTCTGCTCGCCATCACAGCCGCGCTGCTCGGCTGGTCGCTGCGCACCGGCAACGTGGAGGCCCCGCCGCCGCCCGTGGACGGTGCTGCCTCGGACATCAGGGGCAAACAGACTCCCGACACGGGACCGGCCGCACGCAGCGACGTCAGCACCAACCGGAACACCGAGCCCGTGGCCAAGCAACCGGCCGCGGGCGGACCACTGCGGGCCCCCGAAGTCGCCGCCGATCTCGGCCGGAGCCCCGTGACGCTCACGGTGCGCGACCTGGCGAACGGGATCGCGGTGCGGACCTTCCACTGGCGCTTCCGCAGCGACGGGCCCGAGCTCGCTGGCGACGGTGCGGAGGGCCGCGCCGACCTCCGCTTGCAGGCCGCAGCACGAGGCGAATTGCTCGTCGAGGCCATTGGCTATGCACCGTTCGTGCGGCCGCAGTTCGAAGTGCCGGCAGCCACCGCGACTCCCACCGCGCTCGACGTGTTCCTGACCCCGGCCGTCGTCGCGGCCGGCATCACCCTGCTCGTGCGCGACACGGCGCTGCAGCCGATCGCCAACGTGCGCGTCGATGCCTACGCGTTGACGCCGGAGTCGCGTGCTGTGGCCTGGCAGCTCGGCAACTCCCTGTGGGCGCGACGCACGGGTGCCAGCGATGGCCGCTACGCGCTACCGACCCTGGCGGCCGGTGAGTATGGCATCCGCGTGTTCGCGACGGATGCCGAGGGCGGGCTGTTACCGCTGCTGCCGTACACGCGCACGTTCGTGCTCACGGGCGACAACGGCTACCTCGAAGACGCGGTGCTCGAACCGGGCTGCCTGCCCGTGCTCGAACTCGTCGACGCGGGCGGCGCCTACTTCGACCCGGCCCGCCTCGGTGCGGTCACGCTGAGCCTGCGCATTCCCGGTGGCCCGACCGTGCCACGTCGCTGGACCGTCGTCAGCGGCACCGCGGCGGCAACCGCCATCGATGCACTGCCTGGCGTCGGGCCCGTGTGGCCCGCCGAGGCCATGCCGGCGGGCGTCTGGACGCTCGAAGTGTTCGTCGCGGGCGACCCGCGCGTGCAGCGGGCGCTGATGCTGCGCGCCGGCGAACGTCAGGTCGAACGCATCGTCGTGCCATGAACGACGACGCGGCGCAGGTCACTTCGCTTCGAAACCGCCACTGCGCCGCATCTCGCCGTCCATGCCGAGCGTGCCCATGCCGTAGGCGGCGAGCATCAAGCTCATCATGCCGAGCGGCTGCACGAAGACCGCCACGCCCATGACCACCGTGAAGGCACCAGCACCGGCAACGGCGTAGAGCACGCGGCCGCCACCGCACACCTCGGCGACCATGGCGCCCAGCGCGCCGGCCGCCGTCAGGGGCGGCACCAGCCCGAATCCGCCCATGAGCGGGGCCTGCAATACCGACAGCACGAGGAACAACCCGGCGCCATGCATGAGGGCGCGCCCGAGACGCTTGCGCAAGCGCACGCCGGCGTCGTCGTCGTGATGACGTTCGTGCCACCAATGGGTGCGCAGCCGTTCCTGTACCGGCCGCGGGAGATCGGCAAACCACGGTTCGGTCTCGCGCGGGTCCTTGTCCGCAGCCCTGGTGTCGAACTCGACCGCGGCAGTGGTCTTGGCCTCCGGTTCCTGGCTGGTCACCACGGCGGCCGCCGCGCGTTCGTGCGCGGCCACGGCCTGTTGCTGCCGTTTGGCGCGCCGCTCGACGCGTCGTTCGCGATGCAGCACCTCGGCGACGAGGCTCGTCGCCTGCTTGCCTTTCGCGATCCGGGTCTCGAGGTAGCGCAGCGCCTGTTCGGCGACCGGGTCGCGCGGCGGCGGCGGGGCCAGCGGCGGCGGCTCGGGAACGGGTGCCCGCGGCGCCGCACGCAGCTCGAGCAGTTCCCCGGGGTGCGCAACTCGCTGTGCCTCGGGCAGGGGTTCCCAGTCGTCGGCGTCGGTCATGGACTCTCCGCGACCACTCTTCGGCAACCCGATCCCCCGGACTTGTCCACGACCCGTGCTCGCCACGGCAACGCCGCTTGCCACCGCACCACCCGGAGTAGATCCTGCGCCTCGTCGCTGATCGGAGCCCTTGGCATCGGCAGAGCACGGGGGCTTTGCGGTGGTGCCCTTTGTCATAGCATGGATTCATCCACGCCCGACCATGCGTTTCCTCCCCGAACCGGAACGAGCCGACATGGCTCCGCTTGCCGA
>JAYUCN010000612.1:0-1568 GCA_043740335.1 Planctomycetota bacterium | reverse complement strand
CACGCTGCTGGGCCCGATGGTGACGCTCGCGGACGGCAGCGGCCTGGCGACGCTGCCGCTCGGAGTGCCGGCCAACCCCGCCCTGGAAGGCAACAACTTCGACTTCCAGATGGTGAACGTCGTGGCGGGCGGAGCCCTCTTCGGCAGCTTCAATCTGAGCAATGGCCTGCGCGTCCGCGTCGGCAATCTGATCACCGGCTGCCCGTAGTCGGGGATCAGCACGCGCGCCCTGCTGCGGCAACCCTGCTGTAGCAATCGGCGCAGTAACTAGTGCAGCGAGCCGAGCACGAGATCGTGCACCGCTCGCCGCACGCCCGTGATCTTGTTGTTGACGCGCGTCGGATGCACGCGGTTCGTCAACAACACGACGCAGAGGTCGTGCTGCGGATCGCAGCAGACCGACGTGCCCGTGAAGCCCGTGTGCCCGAACGTGCCGGGCGCCACCACCGTGCCACCGAAGCTGCCGTTGCCGAGCAGCTGGAAGCCGAGGCCGCGCGTCCTGTCGTCGCAGAGGGTGACCGGGCTTGTTGCTTCGGCGACGAGGTCGCGCGGCAGCACGTCGCGACCGCCGGCCAGCATCGCGGTGCCGAGCCGCAGCACGTCGTCCGCCGTCGCGAACAGACCCGCGTGGCCCGAGATGCCGCCCATCGCGAACGCGTTCTCGTCGTGCACGAAGCCGCGCACGACGCCACCGCGCAGTGGATCGTCTTCGGTCGGCGCCGCATGGGCCGGCGGTCCGTCGGTCGGCTGGAAGTGCGCGTGGTGCATGCCGAGCGGTCCGAACACTTCGCGCTGCACGAACTGGGCGAACGGCTCGCGGCTGCACGCTTCGACGACGGCCATGAGCAGCACGAAGCCAAGGTCGCTGTAGGTGACACTCGTGCCAGGCTCGGTCATGAGCCCTTCCTGCGCCGCCGCCTGCACGATCGCGTCCTTGCCGCGCAGCGTGCGGTAGTAGCGTTCGTATGCGGCTAGACCGCCGCAGTGCGCGAGCAGATGGCGGATCGTGACGCGCGCCTTGCCCGTGCCGCGGAACGCGGGCACCCACTTCTGCACCGGGTCGTCGAGCGAGAGCAGTCTTCTGGCGACGAGGCGCAGCACGGCGGGTGTTGTCGCGCAAACCTTCGTCAGCGAGGCGAGATCGTAGAGCGCGTCGGGTTGCACTGCCGCCTCGTCATCGCCGTAGCCGAGCCTGCCGACCGCGACCTCGGCGACGAGTTCGCCGCGGCGCGCGACGACGCAGACCGCACCGGGGAACGCGCGGTCGGCGACCGCACCTTCGAGCAGCGTGCGCAGTCGTTCGGGCAAGGCCGGATCGAGGTCCTGCGCCGCGGGTGTCGTTCGCTTCACGCCCCGGCCCGGTAGCTCTGACAGTCCCGTGCCGACCGCCGCGACGCCGGGGATCGTCACGGGCAACCGGCCGACGAACGGCGCCTCGCCGCGCAGGGCCGCAGCCGCCGCGCGCTCGACGCGCTCGGTGCCGACATAGGCAGCAACGTAGACATCCGCCGCAGGCAGGCTCTGCACGAGGTAGGGGTTGCCGAACGACACGGCGACGACGTCCTGCT
>JAYUCN010000611.1:0-1570 GCA_043740335.1 Planctomycetota bacterium | reverse complement strand
GAGGTCGGCCGTGCGACGCAGCAACAGGGCGCCAGCGATGTTGCTGCGCAATTGCGCGTGCACGACGACATCGCCGGCCCGCTGTGCGATGCCGTGTTCACCGCCGTAGCGGGACGGCAGTGGCACGCCGCAGAACGACGCCAGGCAGCGGCCATCGGGCGCGAACGCGCCGGCGATCTCGGTCCGGCCGAGCGGGTTGTCCGCATAGCGCCACCGCCAGTGCTCCATCTGCCAATGCGAGCCGAAGCCTTCCCGGTGCAGGCCGAGCAGGGCCGGCGCATCGTCGGCAGTCGCGGCGCGCACGACCACGGGTTGCGCGAGCAGATCGATCGCCGTCATGGACGACCGCCGGTGCGGTGGCGGCGAGAACTCGGCGCCGCGTTCATGGCTGGTGTCCGCTCGCGGCGTCGAACTCGTAGATGGTCGCGGCCGTGCGCTCGAGCACACGGACACCGTTGCGCACGTGCTCGCGCCCGTAGATGCCGGTCCACCCATCGCAGTCGGCGCAGAGGGGTGACGCTGCGTAGCGTCCTTCTCGATGGGCTGCGCGCAACTGCACCAGGGCATCGCAGTTCCAGATCGCGCGCAGGTCTTGCGCGGGAAACCAACCCACGATCACGTCGCCGTGCGGGTCCTCACAGCACTGCACGACGCGGCCGTCCCATGCCATGGCCAACATCGTGTCGAGCTGGTAGCAGGGCACGCGCGGTAGCACGACGGGGCTGAAGCGGCGGTCGCCGGTGCGGCGGAAGCGGCTGACCATCACCGAATCGGCGAGGCCCTGCATCTCGGCGACGAATTCCTCGGCGTGGTCCGCGAGCTCCGGGTACTGCACCATGTTGACGCGCAGCTCCGGCCGGCGAAGGCCCGCTCGGGCGCGTGCATCGGCCAGTGTGCGCAGCGTGCCGAGCACGCGATCGAAGTCCGCGCCGACGCGATAGTGCGAGAAGACGTCGCGCCGGAGACCGTCGATGGAGAACGTGACCCAGTCGAGGCCCGACGCCAGTGCGTGGTCGATGTCGGCGGCCTGCCACTGGTTGCCGTTCGTGTAGAAGCCGACTTCGATGCGCGGACTGTGTTTGGCCGCGGCGACGACTTGCCAGAGTTGCGGCGCCAGTAGCGGTTCGCCCATGCCCCAGGGCTGCAGGACGACTGCCGAATCCCACGCGACTACTTCCTCGATTGCCGCTCGCCACACCTGCTCGGACATGTGGCCGACCGGGCGGCGCTTCTCGACCCCGTCGCCGTGGAACGCACAGTGCCGGCATCGGAGATCACACGCATTCGTGAGCTCCAACATCACGTACCGTGGCAGCGCTGCCTCGCTTCCTGCGTGCATGACTTCGACCTCGTCTGGAAAAGACGGCAGGAAGGTGGTGGCTTCCCACGAGTGTCGGGATCGTCGGCAGGATCACGGACGCTGTCAAGCCGAGGGTGCGGTGAGCGTGCTGCCAATCGACGGTTCGCCAACGCGGGCATTGCCCCCAACCAGAGCCTCTTGCAGCCAAGAATCGTGAACGGCGTTCACTTGCGCCTCTCCAGGTGACAGCAGGGTTGTGCTCGGCAGCCC
>JAYUCN010000610.1:0-3955 GCA_043740335.1 Planctomycetota bacterium | reverse complement strand
ATGATGGATCTTTTTTCCTGTAGGAGTGGGATGTGAGGTCGAGGAGCCCAGAAACGAAACGCGGCGCCACCGAACAGGCCTGGCTGAGAAAACCCGGCTGCATCCCCCTGCGCCCGACAGGAAGGCGAGCGGCGTCGAGCAACGAACCACTGGCCCAGGACCACCGCTGCCGCGGCTGCGGCGGCGACCACGCCGCAATGCCTCCGTGCCCGCACGTCGGCGCAGCCCCAGGACTTCAACTCGCCAGCCGCCGACGAAGTGCAGGCCGCCGTCGACACCACGATCGTGTTCGAGTTCGACTCGACCATGGCGCTCGACAGCTTCAGCGATGAAGACACGTAGCTGCGCAGGGTCGGGGTGCAGAACGTGCCCGGTTCGTTCACGCGCGGCGCCAACGGTCGCGTCGTCGACGGACTGTTTCAGCCTCCCGCCACCGCCGGCACGAGCGAGCGCAGGTCCACGACCCGCTGTCGAGCGACGCGCAGACGCCGCAGGTATTCCGTGCGCGGCACTTCGAACGCGCCGAGCGTGACGAGATGCGCAGTGGCGAACTGCGCGTCGAACAGTTCGACACCGGCCGCGAACAGCGACCGCACGAGTGCTACCAACGCGACCTTCGACGCATCGGTCCGGCGGTGGAACATCGATTCCGCTGCGAACAAGCCACCGACCTGCACGCCGTAGGTGCCGCCGACGAGTTCCGGACCGTCCCAGACCTCGAGGCTGTGCGCGTGGCCACGCCGATGCAGCCGCACGTAGGCCTCCACCATCTCGGGGATGATCCACGAGCCTTCGGCGCGACGGCGACCGCACTCGTTCATGACGCGCTCGAAGCAGCGATTCCACGTGAGCTGGAACCGCCCGCGATTCAGTACCCGCCGCAAGCTGCGCGACACGTGCAGGTGCAGAGGATCGAGCAATGCGCGCGGATCCGGGCTCCACCACATCGGCACGTAGCCCTCTGCGTACCACGGGAAGATGCCGCTGCTGTAGGCAGCGATCAGGCGCGCGACCCGCAGGTCCCCGCCGATCGCCACGAGGCCTTCGCGATCGAACGGCGCCGGGTCCGGGAACGCAGCCGCATCGTCGGGCCGCAAGAACACCGGTTCCTGCCGCGGACCGCGCATCACCGCTCCTTCAACCGGCGCAGGGTCGTGTTCTGGTCCTCGCGATCGCCGAGTTCGAGCAGTTCGATGTCACCGTCAGGCAACGGGCGGAAGTAGACGCGCAGGCCGAGCGACGCGCGCAGACTCCACATGTCCTGCCCGCCCAGTTGCTTGACCTCGAGACCCGGATAACTGTGACCCTCGGTGCAGAACAGCAGGATGGCCTGGAAGGCGCGCTCGATGGCTCTACGCTCCTTGCCTTCGAGCGACTTGTAGAACGACGGCAGGAAACGCGGCAGGTGGAAGCGGCGCGCGTCGGCGGCCGGTTCTGGCAACGTCGGCTTCTTGCGACGCTTGCCCTTGGGCAGCAGCGCCTCGAGCTCGATCACGGTCACTTCGAGTTCGCGCAGTCGAGACTGATTGTGCGCGAGCTGGCGACGCAGCGCTTCGTCGGTCGCCAGGAAACCCGCGCGCTCCCCTTCGAGTTCGTGGATGCGGCGCAGGAGATCCTTCTCGCCGCGGTCGGGCAAGTCGGGCCCGTCGTCCACACGGGGCTTGTTGCCGAGCTCGCGGCGCAGCACGGCACCATCGAGTTCTGTCTGCTCCAGGCGACGCTGGAACTCCGCGGCGCGCTCGCGGGCGCGCGCCGCCGCCTCCCGCGCCCGTTCGGCCTCGTCGCGCAAACGGATCACCTCGGTATCGCGCAGCGCCAGCAGTGCCTGCATGTCGGCGGACGGTTGGGCATCACGCTCAGGCGGCTCGGCCGTGGCCTTCGCCAGGAGCAGGGTCAGTACTTCGTCGAGTTGCGACGGTTCGCGCAGATCGGCGAGCAGCGGCGCCAGCACGCGTGCCGGCGCGCGTTCGAGGCGAAAGCCGCCTTTGGGCGTGAGGCCGAACTTGCGCGCGAGCTCGCGCAGCCTGGCCACGGGCACGGCGAACTCGAGCAGGAGCGAGAGGGACAGATCGCCACCCTTGGCGAGCACGCGCTCACCGAGCTTCTTCAGCGCCACCGATGCTTCGTTCATGCCGTCCGCCACAGTCGCATGAGCAGCGAATCTACTCGCCTGCCCGGAACTGACCACTACCTGCCGGGCTCAGGTGGTGGTTGCGTCACCGTGGCGCGCCCGGCGATCGGGCGTCGGGCGGGCTCGTGGGATAGATCGGGGCGACGGGATACTCGCTGTACTCACGCGCGTCCCAGGCGCGTTCGATCGCTTCGCGTTCCTCCTGCGTGATCGGCACCACCGGCTGCCACGAACGCCACACCCCCCACTCGGCGAGGTCGAAAGGCGACCCGAGCAGTGCCCCTGCCTTCCACAGGACGAACGAAGGGAAGAGGAACATCGACACCGGATCGCGGGTCTCTTTGGCCTGCGACCGGTAGATCACCCACGACAACGGCAGCACGACCACATCGATGGGCAGTCCCACGGCAAAACCGGTGGTCCCGCCTACCGTGGCGGGCAAGCGCGTGAACCACGTGCGACCAAAGCGGGCGTCCACGAGTTCGTCCGTGTAGCGCACGACCTGTGTGCAGGCCCCGGCACCGAGCAGCGGCAGCAGCAGCAAGGCAGCACGCAGCGACACGAAGGCCCGCAACACGAAGGCCATGAGCACGAAGAATCGTGACACGAAGAACTCAGGTGCCCTTGCGGGGCTCGCGGCGTGCGAACTTCATGGTCTTGATCGACCACTTGTCCAGCAGCTCGGGCGGCGGGGTCTTGTTGGCGCTCACCACGCGTTCGTCCGTCGCGTTGACGAGGGTCAACTCGCGCAGCTTCCACACCGACTGCTGCCCGGCCTGCTCGCCGCCCATGCGGGCGCCCGACTCGCAGTTGAACAGGACGGCGTAGACGAACCCCATCGGGATGGTGAGGTCGTTGCGCTTCCAGGTGATGTCGGCCACGTAGTCCGCCGCCTTCTGCTTGGTGGACCCCATCGCGGCAGATTCTTCCTTCGGGTCCGACGGCAGGCCGAAGTCGTCCGACTTGAGGTTCTGGCCGCCCGCCGCGAGGATCTGCTCTTCGAAGTACTTGCCCGGCATCTTGATCGCATCCGAGGTGCTGCGGCGGTTCTGCACGACGACCTCGACCTTTTTCTGGAGGCTCCCGATCTGCTCGATCAGGCCACCCGGAGCGTTCGACTGGCTGATCGTCTGCCGGCAGGCAAGGATCGACTCGTCGAAACTGCTGATCCACCACCAGCCGAGCGGCAGGATGAACACGGACAGCAACACGATGACCTTGTAGAGGTCGAGGGAACGCAGGAAGTTCATCGGCGGCGCTCCGCAGTGGCGAGGTGGTCGGTGGGCACGGTTGGCTCGGTGGGCACCGTGAGCGCCTTCGGCGCCGCCCCCCCGCGCTTGTCGTCGCTGAGACCAACCGCGGGTGCACTGCTCGGGCCGAAAGGCGGGAACGAGTCCCTGATGCGAATGGGCACGCGGTAGTACGCGCCGCGCACGCCGCTCTCGGCCGAGTCGACGAAGAGGGTCTCCTTGGCGCCATCGTCGGTCTTCTTGGGCGCCTCGAACGGAGAATCCGCCTTGCCGATGTCGGCTTCGATGGCGCCGCGCAAGATGGCCATGCGATCCCGGAAGTCGTCGTTGCGGAAGGCCACGGTGAACTCGAGCCGTCGATTCGGGGCCTTCATGACGAGTTCGATCTTCGGCACGAGGAAGCGACCGAGCTGGAGCTCGACGGACATCAGGATCTCCGAGAACCGCACCAGCACGGCCAGGCCCGACTCGAGCGTCACGTCCTCGTAGACACCGGACTCCTTCTGCTTCTGGTCGGCGACCGCCTTGAGCCGGTCGCGCACGATCGCCACGCGCCTGTGCACGGGTGCCTGCA
>JAYUCN010000609.1:0-24167 GCA_043740335.1 Planctomycetota bacterium | reverse complement strand
CGTTGTACATCACGCCGAACATCTTCGGCCACCAGTGGTGCAGGCCGGCGAAGAAGGCCAGCGCGATCGAACCCATCATCACGTAGTGGAAGTGGGCGACGACGAAGTAGGTGTCGTGCAGGTGGATGTCCACGTTCAGCGCACCGAGGATCACGCCCGTGAGGCCGCCGATCGCGAAGATGATCAGGAACGCGAGCGTGTAGAGCATCGGCGAGTTGAGCGCGATCGAGCCCTTCCACACCGTGGCCACCCAGGAGAATTCCTTGATGGCAGTCGGGATCGCCACGAAGAAGGTCAGGAACGAGAAGGCGAACAGCGCGTACGTCGACTGACCCGACGTGAACATGTGGTGGCCCCACACGAGGAAGCTGATGATCGCGATCGCCAGCGAACTGAAGGCGATGAGCTTGTAGCCGAACAGGGGCTTTCGGCTGTGGACCGACACGGTCTCGCTGATGATGCCGAAGGCCGGCAGGATCATGATGTAGACGGCCGGGTGGCTGTAGAACCAGAAGAAGTGCTCGAACAGCACCGGGTCACCGCCGAGGCGCGGATCGAAGATGCCGATGTGGTAGAGGCGTTCGAATGCGACCAGCAGCACGGTGATGCCGAGCACCGGCGTCGCGAGCACCTGGAGGATCGCCGTCGCGTAGAGCGCCCACACGAACAGGGGCATGCGGAACCAGGTCATGCCCGGCGCGCGCAACTTGTGCGTCGTGACAATGAAATTGAGCCCCGTGAAGATCGAGCTGAAGCCGAGCAGGAAGATGCCGAGCCCGACCGAGACGACCGCCTGGTTGGTGTAGAGGCTGTACGGCGCGTAGAAGGTCCAGCCCGTGTCGAAACCGCCGAGCACGATGGCGAGGCCCGTCAGCGCGGCACCGCCGACCCACAGGTAGAAGCTCAGCAGGTTCAGGCGCGGCAACGCCACGTCCTTCGCGCCGAGCATGAGCGGCAGCACCATGTTCCCCAGCGACGCCGGGATTGCCGGGATGATGAACAGGAACACCATGAAGGCGCCGTGCAGCGTGAAGATCTGGTTGTAGGTGGCGTTGCTGAACAGCATGCCGTGCGGCTCCCAGAGGTGCAGGCGCACGAGCAGCGCGAACAGACCACCACACAGGAAGGCCGTCGACACCCCGACCAGATACATGACGCCGATGCGCTTGTGGTCGAGCGTGCCCGCCCACGACATGAAGGTGTTCGTGATGTTCCAGAAGTTCTTCCGGGTCGCTGGTGCGGTCGGGTGCCGGTCGATGGCTGGGACGTTGGTCGTCATGGTTGCCTCACTTCGTTCTGCCTCACTACGCTGTGCCTCACTTGGCTTCCGCGAGCGTCTTCATGTACTCGATGATGCCCTTGATCCGGCGTTCGTCTTGCGCCGGGACCGTCATGTTGTTCTTCTCGAAACCAACGGCCTTCTTGGCATCGGGCTTCAGGATCGACTCCGTGATGTAGGCGTCGTCGACCGTGATCGTCTGCTTCTGCCCACCGACGTACACCTCGCGCTGCCCGCCCGTGATCGTGCCGTCGGCGGCCTTCACGTAGAGGCCCTTCCAGCTCGGACCAGTGCCCAGAGAACCGTTGGTCGAGTGGCAGGTGCGGCAGAGCTGCTTGTAGAGGTTCTCGCCGCTCTTGGCCGCCAACTGCGGTGTGGCGTCTTCCCACTTGTCCCACGGCCGTTGCGCAGCGTTGAACTCCTCGGCGCTGACGACATGGACCTGCGCGTACATGGTCGAGTGGAATTCCCCGCAGTACTCGGCGCAGAACATGTGGAAGTCGCCGATCTCGATCGGCGTGAACCAGACGGTCTGGAAGCGCCCCGGCACGATGTCGCGCTTGACGCGCATCGTCGGAATGAAGAACGCGTGCAGCACGTCCACCGACTCGAGCAGGAACGCGGCTGGCTTGTTCACTTCGAGCCAGACCTCGTTGGTGCTCGGGACCGGGTGGTTCGGGTAGGCGAAGGTCCAGTTCCACTGTCTCGCGGTGACCTTGTACATGTTCCGGCTCGCGGCTTCCGGCACCGTGATCATGTCGAGGCTGCCCTTGAAGCCCCATGCGAACATGACCATGACGACGACGAGCGGGATCACGGTCCAGGCGACTTCGAGCGGCGTGTTGTGCGTCATGTTCGACGCCGGCGGCTGGTCGTAGGTCTTGCGGCGGTACTTGACGCAAGAGAACAGCAGCACGCCCGTGATCAACACGAAGCAGAAGATGCAGACCGCGTACGTGAAGTAGAACAGGTTGTCGACGTGGTCGAACGTGCTGCCGAGCTTCACGAGCTGGCCGTAGGCATCGTTCACCGGCGGCTTCACCGGCGTCTCGATGTAGTTGATCTTGGCCGGATCCTGGATCAGTTGGGCAAGCACGGGAGTCCTCTGCTGCGGATGGCGCGCCGATCTTTGGGGATGCCGGCGTCGGCAGGGCTGGTTTCTGAAGTGCGGGGAGCGACGGGTGTCATGCGACTGCGGGGGTGATGCGGCGACGGTCCTTGCGCAGCATGACGAAGATCATCGTGACGATCACGACGACGGTGATGACACCGCCGACGCGCATGATGGTCATCGCTGCGAGGGAGTACGAATTGGTACGGCCGTCGAAGGTGAGGCAGTTGAGCTTCACCTGGTCCCAAAGGGTGCCGAGCGTGCCGCCGCTGGCCTCGACCAGGGCCAGGTGCAGGTCCTCGGCATCGAAGACGGTGTTGACGATGGCGCGGCTGACCTTGCCCTGCGGCGTCAGGAACAGCAGCGACGGCGGATGCGCGTACTGATGGGTGTGCTCGGACCAGTAGTAGCGGAAGCCGACGGTCTCGGTCAGAGCCTTGATGTTGGCCTCGTCGCCGACCAGCAGCCGCCACGCCTCGTCGCCACCGGTCTTGGTGAGCTTCGGCAGAAACGTCTGCTTCCTCGCGAGGGCTGTTGCAGGCGTTTCGCGCGGATCGATCGAGACACTGAGGAGCCGGTAGTCCGTGCCAGGTTGGAGATCGACATCGCTGAGCGCGCGGAGCGTCGCTTCCATGACCTGCCCACACATGGCCGGGCAGCTGTAGTAGCCGAGCAACAGCACGACGGGCTGCTTGCCCGGGAACAACTGGCGTAGCTGGTAGGGGTAGCCGCGCTCGTCCAGAAAGCTCAGGTTGCCATCGACGACGGCGCCGATGCGGTCCATCTGCGACGCCGCCTCCTCGCGCACCTCGAGCGAGCTGCCGGAATGGCCTTCACCCTGCGCCAGGGCGGCGCCGGTGAAGAGTGCAGTGAGGAGAAGGTGCTTGATCACGGGGTTGCGGTCACTTGCCGGACATCACTTGCCGGACATCACTTTCCAGCCAACTGTTGCAGGACCTGGTCGATCGACTTCTTGGTCGGGTTGCTGCCCTTCAGGAACTGCTGCTCGGCTTCCTTGACGTCGAGCAGCTCGGTGTTCGGGGAGCTGTTGACCTTGTGCTCGCGCTCGGCTTCGAGCACGCGAACGAAGATCGGCACCATGATCCACAGGGTGAAGAACACGACGATCGCACCGGCGACGAACCAGATCGTGGCCGACCGTGCATTGATGTCGTGCTCGGGGTCGTTCACGACGGGAGCATGCTTGGCGCCTGGTTCGCCGTAGTGACTGTGTTCGTGCGTGCCGTGTGCCATGGAAGGTGTCTGTTGTTGTCGGCCCAGCCGGTGGGAAAACGGGATCGGAATCAGGCGTTCAGGAAGTTGAGCGACTCGGACAGCCGCGGGTCGCGGAGCGGAACGAGGTTCGCCTTGCGCACCCCCATCAGCGTGAGGCCCGCGAGCACGGCCAGCATGCCGAGGAAGCAACCGAAGTCGATCCAGTGCACGTTGCTCAGGTAGTCGCCGAGTTGGTGCGAGAAGCCGGTGTGATCCAAGTTCGTCGCGGTCGCGCCATGTTCGCCAGCGTGCTCGGCGCCAGCGTGTCCGGCGTCGTGACCGCCGCCGTGTCCTGCTGACGGCAGGATCAGGTACTGCATGTCCATGCAATGGATGACCAGGAGGAAGATCGCGCCAGCGGACAGGGCCACGCCGTTGCGCTTCACGTGCCTGGACATGAGGAAGGCGAACGGAAAGAAGAAGTGGCCGACGATGAGGATCATGCCGACCGCACCCCAGCCGTCCGTCCTGCGCACCGTGAACCAGTGCGTCTCCTCGGGCAGGTTCGCGTACCAGATGAGCATGTACTGGCTGAAGTTCGTGTAGGTCCAGAAGACCATGAACACGAACATCAGCTTGCCGAGGTCGTGGTAGTGCTCGACCGTGATGGCGCCCTGCAGGTAGCCCTGCTTGCCGAGCCACTTCGCCATGAGGATCGTGAAGGCCAGGAAGGCCATGAACCCGCCGGAGAAGTAGGTGAGGCCGAAGATCGTGCTGAACCAGTGCGGATCCAGCGACATGATCCAGTCGAACGCCGCGAACGTCGTCGACAGCGCGAACACGAGCAAGCCGGGCGCGGCCAGACGCGAGAGCTTCAGGCTGATGGCTGGATCGCCGGTTTCGTCCTGCTTGATCGAGTTGCTGCGAAAGAACCAGGCGAGGCCGATCCAGATCGCGAAGTAGAGGAAGACGCGCACGAAGAAGAAGGTCTTGTTCAGCCACGCGGACTTGCCCGCGACCACGAGGTCCTTGCCCAAGTCGGCGTGGGCCCAATGCGCGTAGAGCGTGTCGAAACCCACGACGATGGGCACGAACAGGAGCAGCATGAACGGCAACGCCCACATCGTGTTCTCGGCGAGGCGCCGCGTCGTCGCGCTCCACCCGGCGCGCGTGATGTGCTGCAGCATCGTGAAGAACAGGGCACCGAGGCAGATGCCGAGGATCCCCATGTAGCCGACCAGGTACGCGCCGTAGAAGTCGTCACCACCGAGGGCCCAGGCGCCACCGAGCAGGGCGAGGCCGACCCCGAGCAGCCCCATCTGGGCGGTCACGAGGTCACCGTTCTTGACCCTGGAGGTGACGTGTGGCGCCAGTTGCTGGAGGCTCGGCGCGGTCAGGTGTGCGGTTGCGGTCATGGGCGCTGGTCTTGCTCAGGTCTACTTGCTCAGGGACTGCAGGGCGCGGACGTAGTGGACGATGGCCCAGCGGTCTTCCACGGAGAGGCGCGCGCCGTAGGACGGCATCGTGGCCTTGCCGTTGGTGATGACGTCGAAGTACTCGCCGTCCGGCATCAGCGGGACGCGGTTGTCCTTGCCTTCGACGAAGTGGAAGCTCGGGATCACGACCGGCCACCGCCGGCCGACCATCCCGTGGCCTTGTTTTGGATCGTTGCCGCCCTGGCCCGAGTAGCCGTGGCAGACGGAACAGTGGATCTCGAAGCGATCACGACCGCGTTCGAGCGCGGTGACGTTGCGGCCGAGGTACATGAACTTCGTGTTCAGTGGCAGCGGGTTCTGCTTGACGAACTGGTTACTGGCATCGCGATGCGCGAGTTCGGGCTTCGGCAACGAACCGCGCGCGACGACGAGCGTCTTGCCGAAGGCATCGGCGACCGGCAGGCGCATGCTGCGGTGATCGGACCAACCTTCGAAGTGCGTCTCGGACTGGGCCCGCAGCTTCGGCTGGAAGTCCATGTCCAGCACGAGGTGCACGGGCGGTAGCGACGATGTGCCGCCGCGCATGCAGCTGGTGAGGCCGACCGAGACGGTGGCCAGCACCAGCGTGGACCAGAACACGGAGGACCTGAGGAACGTGATGGTCATGCTGCCAAACTTCATGCAACCAATCGTCATGGATCAATCCTCCACGATCTCGACGTGCTTGCCGCCGAGGCCTTCGAGGAAACGCGCCGTCTCGCGGCTGTCGAACTTCGGATCCGTTGCCTCGATCGACAGGAAGAACCGGTCGTCGGTCACGCGCGCGATCGTGCTGTGGCTGAAGATCGGGTGATGCAGGCGCGGCAGCCGGTTGAGTCCGAACATGCCGAACACGGCCCCGAAGGCCGACAACAGCACCATGCACTCGAACGTGATCGGGATGGTCGACGGCCACGCGTATGGTTCCTTGCCGGAGACCCAGATCGGGTAGTCGTGCCCGTTCATCCACCACATCATGAGTTGCGCCAGGCAGATCCCCGTGAAGCCGCAGCCGACGACGATCCAGCCGAGCGGGCTCGGCCCTTGCCGCAGCGCGTGCTCGAGGCCGTGCACGGCGAACGGCGTGTGCGCGTCGACGCGCGTGTAGCCGTGGGCGGTGGTCTTCTCGGCCGCTTTGTAGATCGCGGATGCCGACTCGAACTCGGCGACGATGCCCCACTTGGTGGTCTTGGTCATGGGCGATTCCTGAGGTCTCCTCAGTGGGTACCTTGGCCAGCGGGTTGGTGGCCAGCGGGGTGGGCGTGACCCCCGTGGTGGCGGGGCTCGCCGTGGTGGGTGTCGTGACCGTGGTGCGGGTTGGCTTGCGGCATCACGCCCTTCACTTCGCTGATCGCGAGGATCGGCAGGAACCGGCAGAACAGCAGGAAGAAGGTGAAGAACAGGCCGAAGCTGCCGGCGTAGGTGAGGATGTCGATGAGCGTTGGCGTGAAGTAGCCCCAGCTCGACGGCAGGAAGTCGCGGTTCAGCGACGTGCACACGATCACGAAGCGCTCGAACCACATGCCGATGTTGACGAAGATCGAGATGACGAACAACACCAGCGGGTTGCGCCGCAGCGCGCGGAACCAGAAGAACTGCGGGCTGACGACGTTGCACGTCACCATGGTCCAGTACGCCCACCAGTAGGGGCCGGTCGCGCGATTGATGAACGCGAACTGCTCGTAGTCGACCTGGCTGTACCAGGCGATGAAGAACTCGATCCCGTACGCGTAGCCGACCATGGTGCCCGTCAGCAGCAGGATCTTGGCGATGTTGTCGAGGTGGTTCAGCGTGACGAGCTCTTGCAGACCGAGCCACTGGCGCGCCGGGATCATGAGGGTCAGCACCATGCCGAAGCCCGAGAAGATGGCGCCCGCGACGAAGTAGGGCGGGAAGATCGTGGTGTGCCAGCCGGGCACGATCGACACCGCGAAGTCGAAGGACACGATCGAGTGCACCGACAACACGAGCGGCGTGCTCAGCGCGGCCAGGATCAGGTAGGCCTTCTCGTAGTGCCCCCAGTGGCGGGTGCTGCCGTGCCAGCCCATCGCGAACACGCCGTAGGCGCGCGCAGCGATCGTGCGGCCGGCCTTGGCGGCGCGATCGCGGAAGGTGGCGAGGTCGGGCACGAGGCCGACGAACCAGAACAGCGCCGAGACCGTGAAGTAGGTGCTGACGGCGAACACGTCCCAGAGCAGCGGGCTCTTGAAGTTGGGCCACAACGACATCTGGTTCGGTACCGGGAACACCCAGTAGATGACCCAGATGCGCCCGACGTGGATCGCCGGGAAGATGCCCGCCGCCATGACCGCGAAGATGGTCATGGCCTCGGATGCGCGGTTGATCGACGTGCGCCACTTTTGCCGGAACAGGAAGAGGATCGCGCTGATCAGTGTGCCGGCGTGGCCGATGCCGATCCAGAACACGAAGTTGACGATCGGCCAGCCCCAGCCGACGGGCACGTTGTTGCCCCACACGCCCACACCCGTGAAGAACAGGTACCCGAGCATCGCGCCGAGGTTCAGGAACAGTGCGACCGACACGCCGAACATCAGGTACCAGCCGCGCGGTGTCCTTCTCTCGGCGACACCCGCGATGAGGTCGGTGACCGACGCGAAGTCGTTCTTGCCTTCGACGAGCGGTGGCCGGCGCAGCGGGTTCTCCGGCTCGTCGACGACCTGCAACGGGGCAACTCGTGTGGCGGTCATCGGATCAGGCCAGCTCGGGTTGGAGTTCGGGATTGGGATTCCGCACGCGACCCAGGTACGTCGTGCGCGGCTTCGTGTTGAGCTCGGACAGCAGCCCGTAGTTGAGATCGAGGGCCTTCTGCATGCTGACGGCGCTGGTTTTTTCCAGGATGTTGCCGAAGGTGATCGCCTGCGTCGGGCAAGCCTGGGCGCACGCGGTCGTGACGTGCACGTCGTCCTTGCCGTCACCGACCGTCTTGCCGGTCATCTTGGCCTCGATGCGACCGCCGTTGATGCGCTGCACGCAGTAGGTGCACTTCTCCATCACACCGCGGCTGCGCACGGTGACGTCCGGGTTGAACGCCATGCGCTTGGTGTCGGGCACGGTGCCGAGGTAGTCGAGGTAGTTGAAGCGGCGGACCTTGTAGGGGCAGTTGTTGCTGCAGTAGCGGGTGCCGATGCAGCGGTTGTAGACCATGTCGTTGAGCCCGTCGGGACTGTGCGTGGTCGCGGCCACCGGGCAGACCGATTCGCAGGGCGCGTTCTCGCACTGCATGCAGGGCACCGGCATGTTGGACACCTGCGGGTCCTCGGCCATCTCGAGCTTGTCGGCGTACGTGACGTCCTTCTTCGCCCCACCCGCAGCCTTGGTGTCGGCAACCGAACTGAAGTAGCGATCGGCGCGGATCCAGAACATCTCGCGGTTGCGCGCGACCTGGATCTTGCCGACCATCGGAATGTTGTTCTCGGCGACGCAGGCGACGATGCACGCGCTGCAACCCGTGCAGGCGTTGAGGTCGATCACCATGCCCCACTGGTAGCGCGACTTCCTGACCTCGGGGTCGTTGCGGGCCGGATCGAAGCGCTCCGTCCACAGCGAGTGGGCAAGGTCGGCTTCGGTGCCCTTCTCGTCGTGCACGCGCGCCGCCTGATCGAGCGGTGACCGCTTCGGCGCCCAGCGCGGGTCCTGCGCGTTCTTCGCGGCGGTGGTCTCGCGCACGATGGCGCGGCCGACCATGGTGCCGTGGTCCTGCGTGCAGACGAGCGGGTAGTTGCCCTGACCGCGCCGCACCTGTGCCCCCGCCACGATCCACTGGGTAGCGGTGGTGCGCAGCACGTAGCCGTTGAAACCGTTGCCGTGTGCGACCTTGCAGGTTTCGGGCAGTGAACGACCCCAGCCGAGGTGGATCGTCACACTGTCGTCCGCGTGGCCAGGCAGGATCCACGCCGGGATCTGCAGGGAACCACCACCGGCACCCGCGGTGATCGTCAGCCAGTCACCGTTTTGCACGTTGAGCTGCTTGGCCGTCGCCATGCTGACCAACGCCGCGTTGTTCCAGCTCAACTTCGTGAGTGGGTCCGGGATCTCCTGCATCCAGGAATTGTTGGCGTAGCGACCGTCGCCCATCTTCGGGCAGCCGCGCAGCACGACCTCGATGCCAGTCGGTCGGTTGTAGCTGCGCACACCGCCGGCGATTCCCGCGGGATTCACCTTCACGTTCTCGATTGGGAACGACGAATCGGCGACGAGGCCTTCGTGCAGAGACTTGGGCCACCCGTTGGTGGCAAAGTCGGCCGCGCCCAATTTGGTCTGCCAGTAGGCCTTCACGAGTTCGTAGCCGAAGGTCGTGTCGCGCTTGCCGACCAGATCCTCGAAGGTCGCGTCGCGGAGGGCATCCTGGTTCAGGAAGGCGAGGAACTCGAGTGCGGAGACACCGCCGTGCAGCGGCAGAACGAGCGGTTGCTGCAGCGAGACCGTGCCGTCGTGTGCCCGCGCATCGCCCCAGCACTCGAGCTCGTGGGCTTGTGGGAAATGCCAGTCGCACAGTTCGCCGGTTTCGTCGTCGTAGGCACCGACGTGGATCGTGGTCTTTGGCTTCTTGGTCTTCAGCAGCTCGCCGAACTTGAGATCCGCTGGGGCGTCGTGAGCGGGGTTGCTGCCGAGGCACACCAGCGTGTCGCAGGTGCCCTGGTCGATCGCGTTGCGCAACTCCTGGATCGAGGCCACACAACTCGCCTGCATCGACTCGGGCACGGCCGTGAACCACACCGTCTGACCGACGTTCTGACCAACGCCGCCGAGGGCCTCGTTGATCGCATGCACGATGGCGTGAACGGACGCCGGTTGGCGTGGACCGGCCAGCACGATGCAGCGGCCGCGCGCCGACTGCAGGTCCTTGGCGATCACCTCGACCCACTTCTTGCCGTTCTTCTGGAACGTGTCGGGCGAGTGGGTCTCGAGGGCTTGCGCGAGGTCGCTGCCACTGCCGATGCCAAGTGCCTTGGCCAGGGCGAAGGCCACGGCGGGGATGTCACCGGCCTTGGTGCGGAAGCGATGGTCGGCCGCCGTGCCTGTCGTGCTGAACGTCGATTCGGCGACGTAGAGACGCGAGAGCTTCTTGCCAGGCACTGGTTGGCGTCGCGTCGTTGCCCAGGAGCGGGCGTTGCCCAGGTTGTTGCCGTCGTTGGCGAGGAAGTCGCTGTCGAGCGACACCACGACGTCGGCCTTGCTGAAGTCGTAGTGCGTGGCGATGGCGCGACCGAACGCCAGCTGCGCACCGGCGAGCTCGTTGTCCGCGTGCAGCGCCGACCAAGTGTGGAAGCGCGCTTTCGGGAAGCTGCCCTTCTTCATGCGATCGACGACCGCCAGCAGCGACGGCGACGAGCAGGGCGGCATCAGGATGTGCAGACCTTCACCCTGCTTGATGCTGACGAGGTCCTTCGAGGCTTCCTCGAGCCACTTGCGGAACTCGACCCAGACGTCGACCACCGGTTCGGCGGGCCCTTCGTGACCATGGCCGTGCTCGTCCCCACCATGAGCGTCCGCCGCCGCCGTCTTGATCGGTCCGCGCGCCTTGCGACTGCGACCTGGGTCGTAGAGCTGCAGCAACTCGGCATGCAGTTGGAGGTCCGAACCACCGCGGCTGCTCGGATGGTCGGGGTTGCCTTCGATCTTCGTCGGCCGACCGTCGCTGCTCTTGACGAGCACGCCGATGCCGTAGCCGTGGCGCGTCAGCGTCGTCGCATAGAAGTGCGGGATGCCAGGTTTGAACCCTTCGGGCCGCTTGTTGAACGGCAGGATCTTCGTCTCGGGTTTGCGGCAGCTGGTCAGGCCGGCCAGGGCTACCGAAGCGGCGACGACGCTGAGGAACCCGCGGCGCGACACCTCGTCGGGGGCGTCGCTGATGCCCTCCGGAAACTCGCGCGCGACGAAGTCCTGGAAGTTGTCCTGGAACGCCGGCGAGTTCTCCAACTCATCGAGGCTGCGCCAATGGGTGGTGCCCACTGCCTCGGTCACCAAGGGCTCGTTGACCGCTGGCCCGTGGGATGGCTCGTTGTGCTGCGACTCGTGTGGCGGCGGCTCGTTCATCGTGAACACCGGTTTGGTCGGGACGCTGGTCATCGGTGGCATGCCGAGCAGTAGGTCGGGGGGTTCAGCTCGGGCCGGGTTTCACCCTGCCACTCGAGCCGCCGCTTGGCGGCGGTGATGCTGGCAGGGTCGGCAACCCAGTCCATCTTGGTCACCGCGACAGCAGCGGGGCGAAGGTGGGACGTGGGATCGCGGTGGCACTCGATGCACCAACCCATGCTGAGGGGCTCGGCCTGCCGCACGATCTCCATTTCGTCGATGCGACCGTGGCAGCTCACGCACCCGACTCCGACCCGGATGTGCACGGCGTGGTTGAAGTACGCGTGCTGGGGCAACAGGTGCACCTTGATCCACTGGATTGGCGGGCCTTCGGGCTGGCCGACTGGCAGCGCCAGTCGCAGCGGCTCGAGCGAGATGCTGTCCGGCTTCACTTTCAAGTGGCAGCCCATGCAGGTCTGCGCGTCGGGCACCGTCGCATGCGGACCTTCTTCGACGAGACGGTGGCAGTAGCGGCAGTCCATGCCCAGCGTGCCCGCATGGAGCTTGTGGCTGTAGGGAATGGGCTGGTACGGTTGGTAGCCGACATCCGTGTGCTTTGGCGAGAACCAGAAGTTCACCACGAACACCACGAACAGACCGGTCGCCGCCGCGCCGAGCGCGAGCAAGGCAGGCAACTTGTTGGTCCACTTCGGGAACAGGACGGTCAAGGTGGATCCCCTCCGCGGGTGGGGACAGTTTGCGGTCGCTGGAATTACGGATAGCCCTGCGTGCGCGTCGGGTCAGGTGCCCCAACCTGCCTCCCGACAGCCGCCATACCGATTGGCTGTGGCGGGAACCAAAGTTGGGAGAGCACGAGCGGGCTAGCCCAAAGGGCAACCCCTGTAAAAGAACGTAGCCGCCGGGTCAATTTCAGAGTTCTGAGAATCGACCTTGAAGGGGCCAAGGCGATGCGATCCGTGTGTGTCTGCTTCAGCGCTGCTTCGGTCTGGCTCCAAAGCACCCATCGGCGCGATGGGCTGCTGCTCAAAAGCGGCAGTGGGTCGTCACGAACTGAAAGATCTTCGGCAGCGCAAGGCTTTGCGCGAGCGGGTTCGGATGGGGATCGGCCGGCGTCACCCACAGGTCCTCGTCGCGGGTACCGGCGAGCGCAGGCATCACGTCGAGGTAAGGAATCGCGGCCGCCTTGCAGTCCGCGGCGACGAGCTCGTGGAGCTTGCGGAATGGGTAGAAACGACCTTCGCCAAGCCCTTGGAGGAACGGCCACAAGATGACCATCAGCGGAATCTTGCGTTCGTCGCACCAGCTCTTCATGGCGCGCAGGGAAGCCTGGGGTACCCCCTGCGACCACATTGCTTCGAACGGCTTGTCCGGACCTGCCAGACGTGAGTCGATGGCTTGCTGCCTAGGCAAGTCGAGAAGTTCCTGCACCCAGTCGCGGGACGGATCGAGGTCAAGCGGGCTGCGACCCACTGCACCGAGCAGCAGGTCGAGAATGCGGATGCCCGTGGTCCTCTGCGGGTCGATCAGGTTGAGCCCGCTGCTCGGGATGAGGTCGTTCAAGCAGATGGTGACGATGACCGCGTCGGGTCCGAACACATGGAAGCGGTGCTGCAGGCCCCACCAGTACTCGTCGACGCAGACCGTGCCTGCCCAGCCGCAGTTTACCGTGCGCACATCCGACCCTGCCTTGCGCAGTTCATCCTCCAGCCGCCTCACCCAGCCGTCTTCCTCCGGTATCCCCCATCCGAAGGTGAATGAGTCACCGACGCACACGATGCGTTTCTGTCCGACAGGTTTCTCTTGGGTGATCTCGTCACGTTCGCGCAGACCGAAGCGATTGATGCGGATCCGAACCCGCCCCTGGTCATCGAACCATGCGCGCCTCAGCTTCTTCGCATCGGTGTAGCAGAGGAAGAACTTCTGTGCCGGCGCGACCATCAGACGGTCTCGCGGGGTCTTGGTCTTTTCGACGGGAACGATGAGTCCTCGAGCGAAGGCGTCCTCACGGGTGATCTGCGTGCCATCACCGTTCGCGTAGCTCACCTGACCAAGCTGCGGGGCTTCAACCGGCACGAAGAGACGAACGGCAACTTCGCAAAGGACGAGGGCGACGGCTGTCGCCAGCAGCGCGAGCAGTAAGCGGGGACCGGCTCTCCGCTTCGTCGACGCCGTACGTTGCATCGCCGAAGACTAACTTGCCCGCTGTCCCTGCGACACCCAAGGTCTTCCAGGGGTGGGGCACGAGCGTACTTTTGCGTGCCACGATGCTGCTACCGACGCATACTGCGCCGCCATTCTCAGAGAGTGAACTGCGGCGTCTGGCCTCAGTCCCCCATGACCGCCTACGTCCTCGGCATTTCGGCTTTCTACCACGACTCCGCCGCGTGCCTGTTGCGCGACGGCGAGATCGTCGGGGCGGCCCAGGAAGAACGGTTCACGCGCAAGAAGCACGACGCAGCGTTCCCGTTCCGCGCCGTCGAGTTCTGCCTCGTTCGTGCCGGCATCCGTGCGGCGGACGTCGACTTCGTCGCCTTCTATGACAAGCCGATCCTGAAGTTCCACCGCGTCATCGAGACCTTCCTCGGCTACGCGCCGCTCGGCCTCAGGTCGTTCGCCAAATCAGTGCCCATCCTGCTCGGCGAGAAGCTCAACATGCGGCGTTTGCTCGACCGGAGCCTCGGCACCAAACCGAAAAACCGCTACGTCTTCCCGGAGCACCACGAGAGCCACGCTGCGTCCGCGTTCTATCCGTCGCCGTTCGAGGAGGCCGCGATCGTGACGATGGACGGAGTCGGCGAATGGGCGACGACGTCGCTCGGCGTCGGCGAGGGCAACAAGCTGCGACTCCTGAAAGAGATCCGCTTCCCCCACTCGCTCGGTCTCCTCTACTCGGCCTTCACCTTCTACTGCGGCTTCAAGGTCAACAGCGGCGAGTACAAGCTCATGGGGCTCGCACCCTACGGCGAGCCGCGCTTCGAGCGGCAGATCCGCGATCACCTCATCGACCTGCGCGACGACGGCAGCTACCGCCTGGACCTGTCGTACTTCAACTACTGCCAGGGTCTGACGATGACGAGCGCGAAGTTCCACGCACTCCTCGGCGGCCCGCCGCGTCGGCCGGAGTCGCCGCTCGAACAGCGCCACATGGATCTGGCGGCATCGATCCAGAAGGTGACCGAGGAAGTCATGCTGCGCACGGCGCGCCATGCGCACGCGGTGACGGGCAAGAAGAACCTGTGCCTCGCCGGCGGCGTCGCGCTCAATTGCGTGGGCAATGGCGTCATCCTGCGCGAAGGACCGTTCGACAACCTCTGGATCCAGCCGGCCGCGGGCGACGCGGGCGGTGCGCTCGGTGCCGCACAGTTCCTTTGGCACCACCTGCTCGGCAAGCTGCGCCGCGTGTCCCCCAACGACACACAACATGGCAGCCTGCTCGGACCGCGCTACGAGTCGAAGGACATCCGCGTATTCCTCGACAGCCAGAACGTCGTCTACGAGGACTGCGGCAGCGAAGCGCAGCTCGCCGATCGTGTGGCGGAGCTCATCGAACAGGAGAACGTGATCGGCTGGTTCCAGGGACCGATGGAGTTCGGTCCGCGCGCGCTCGGTGCGCGCAGCATCCTCGGCGACGCCAGGTCGTCGAAGATGCAGAGCGTGATGAACCTGAAGATCAAGTTCCGCGAGTCGTTCCGGCCGTTCGCGCCGATCGTGCTGCGCGAAGATGCGAGCGAGTTCTTCCAGATCGCGCCGCAGCACGACAGTCCCTACATGCTCGTCGTCGCTCCGGTGCGCGACGACAAGCGCAAGCCCGTGGACGGGACGGCGCGTGGGCTCGACAAGCTCAAGCAACTGCGTTCGGTCATCCCCGCCGTCACCCACGTCGACTTCTCGGCGCGCTTGCAGACCGTGGACGCGGAGCGCAATCCGCGCCTCGCGAGCCTCATGCGCCGGTTCAAGGCACGGACCGGTTGTCCCGTGCTCATCAACACGAGCTTCAACGTGCGCGGCGAACCGATCGTCTGCACACCGCAGGATGCGCTGCGGTGCTTCCTCGGCACCGAGATGGACGTGCTCGTGCTCGAGAACTTCGTGATCCGGCGCGCCGCGCAGAAGAACCTGCCCGTGATCGATCGCGAGAAGTACCTGGCGGGATTCTCCCTGGACTGACGCCCATGAAGCTCAACCTCGATCCCGACCGGCGCCTCCTGCGTCAGTTCGCCTGGGCGTCGCTGATCCTCTTTCCTGCGATCGCCTGCTTCCTGGCGTGGCGGCACGATCTCCCCCTGCCATGGGTGCTCGTGCTGATCGGTGTTGGCGTGCTCATCGCGGTTGTCGAGCTGCTGCTGAAGGAAGCGCTCGGTGCCTTCGGCGCACTGCTCGAGAAGCTGATTCCGCGGCTGGTGTTCCAGCTGCTGACCCTCGTCGCGTACCCCATCGGCTTCGTGGTTTCGCACGTGCTGATGGCCACGATCTTCTACCTCGTGATGACGCCCATCGCGCTCGTGTTCCGCCTCGTCGGCCGCGATGCGTTGAGACGGAAGCTCGAGCCGGATCAGGCCAGCTACTGGCACGATCGTGGTCCTGCCCGCGACCCGTCGAGCTACTTCAAGCTATACTGAGCCGACCATGAGCGAACAGATGCACAAAGATCCGCAGAAGGACGAGTTCCTGCAGGCCGCGAGACAGGAAGAACGTGGACTCGTCGCCGAGTTCGTCGCCTTCATGGCCGAGAACAAGATGTGGTGGCTGACACCGATCATGATCGTGTTCCTGCTGCTGGGAATCCTGCTCGTGCTCGGTGCCACGGGCGTCGCGCCCTTCCTCTACTCGTTCGTGTGAGCGGGCAACCACGAGAGACGGCGTGAACGAGCCAGGCGATGAGTTCAGGCGGGCCGCCGGCCAGAAGGAACGTGGATTGATCGCCGCGTTCGTCGCCTTCATGGCCGAGAACAGGATGTGGTGGCTGACGCCGATCCTCGTCGTGTTCCTGCTGATGGGCATCGTGTTCGGTGCCACGGGCGTCGCACCCTTCCTCTACCCGTTCGTCGGGTAGGACCCGTCGAAGCGACGCTACGCGCGGCATCCCGGATGCAGTCCCGGATCGGTATCCACTTCCTCACCACGGCGAAGGTGGGTGTTGGAGTTGTCGATATCGGGGCAGTCACACACGAAGGGGGAACTGCCATGCGGGACCAAGGTCTCGACACGTATCTGGCCGACATCAACGAAGTGCCACTGCTGACCGCGGAACAGGAGATCGAACTCGCCCGACGCATCCAACGGGGCGACCTGGCGGCACGCGAGCACATGATTCGCGCCAACCTGCGCCTCGTGGTCTCGATCGCCAAGAACTACACGAATCGCGGGTTGTCGTTCATGGACCTGATCGAGGAGGGCAACATCGGGCTCATGAAGGCCGTGGAGAAGTTCGACCCGGATGCGGGATGCCGCTTCTCGACCTACGCGACGTGGTGGATCAAGCAGGGCATCCGCCGCTCCCTGGTCAACACCGTCAAGACCGTGCGCGTGCCTTCGTACATGTCGGAGATCGTCTCGCGCTGGAAGGCGACGTCGATGGAGTTGAACTATCGTCTCGGCCGTCAGGCTACGTCGGCAGAGATCGCCGAGGAGCTGCAGCTGCCCGAGAACAACTGGAACGTCGTGCGCGACACGGTGCTCGCGAACTCGCAGCCGACTCACTCCATGAGTGAAGACTCAGCTGCCACGTTCGCCGATGCCATCGAAGACACCCGCGTCAAGACGCCCGAAGCGCAGATCCTGTCGGCGATGGAGATCGGGCGGATGCGGGAGTTGCTCGATATGCTGGACACGCGCGAGTCCCGGATCCTGAAGCTGCGATTCGGGCTCGGCTCGGGCGAACCCATGACGCTGAAAGCGATCGGCAAGCGGTTCGGGCTCACGCGGGAACGCGTCCGCCAGATGGAGCAGCACGCCCTCGAGAAGCTGTGCGGCATCATGTCCCGCGAATTCGGGGAAGAGCGGGTTGCTTGCCGCTCGCGTCGCCGATTGGCTCGCGAGCAGTGACGCTGGCGGTCGGGCGGCGTAGCCTGTGCGGGTGTCGATTCGATCAGCCATGATCGCATCGGGCAAAGGCACGTCGCTCTACGTGCACGTGCCCTTCTGCGTCGTGAAGTGCGGCTACTGCGACTTCAACTCGTATGTCGACGACGATCGCACCGTGCACGACCGCTTCCTCGATGCGCTGGATGCGGAGCTGCGCCGTTGCTGGCATGGTGGAACGCCGGTCTCGGTCTTTCTCGGCGGCGGCACACCGAGCCTGCTCGACCCGGAGCGGTTGCAGCGGCTGTTTTCGATCCTCGCGTCACACGTGCCGTTGCGCGAAAGTCACGAAGTGACCATGGAGGCCAATCCCGAGAGCCTCACGCTCGAGAAAGCGCAGATGGCACGTGAGTCCGGCGTGACGCGCATGAGCATCGGTGTGCAGAGTTTCCATACGCACCACCTCCGGTTCCTCGATCGCGCACACTCGGCCGAGCGCGCTGAGGATGCATTCCGTCTGCTCCGCGAGGCAGGCTTCCAGAACATCAACCTCGATCTGATGTTCGGCATCCCGAAGGAGACTCCGGCGGAGTGGCGTGCCGATCTCGAGCGGGCGCTCGCGCTGATGCCCGACCATCTGTCTTGCTACAACCTCACCTTCGAGCCCGGCACGCGCCTATACCGCGATCTGCAACGCGAGCAGGTGTCACCCAACGATCAGGAAGACGATCGTGAAATGTTCCTGCACACACGCGAGCGCCTCGCGGCTGCGGGCTTCACCGCGTACGAGGTCAGCAACTTCGCGGGGCGCGGCGGCCCCTGTTTGCACAACGATCACTACTGGCTGCAAGGCGACTACACGGGAGTCGGGCCTGGGGCCGCGAGCCACCGTTGCGGCATGCGAACGACGAACCTGAAGGCGGTCGAGGCATGGGCCGCAGCTGCGCTGGCGGGTGAACCGTGCGCGGGCTCTGCCGAGACGCTGCGGCCGGCGCAGCGCGCCAGCGAGGCCGTCTGGCTCGGCATCCGACGCACCGAGGGCATCGATCTTCAGGCCATCGAGGCACGGCTCGAGGTGCCAGCCCGCCGACTGTTCGCCGAGGTCACGGCAACCCACCAATGCGCCGGCTGGGTCGACTTCGACGGGCGCATGCTCCGGCTCACGTCCGCCGGTCTGCTCATGGCCGATCGCGTCGGCTCCGACTACCTCGCCGCCGGGTTGTGCTGAACGAAGGGTCGACCCGCGGCCAAGAGAGTCTTGGTCAGAAGCCCCGACGCATCCAGCCAACAGTCGCCAGGGCGCCTGCGACTGCGGCGACAACGGCAAGACCCATCTCTGGGCCGAACGGGCCGACGCTCACCGATTCCGACCCCATGCCGTCCGTCTTGCTGTAGCTCAACGAGCCGAACAGGTGCTTGGTCAAGGTGCCCGAGTCTGGCAGCAAGGACATGTCGATCGGCACGTCTTCACCCATTGGCACGAAGGCCAGCAGACCCGTGGCGATCTGGTAATAGCTTTCGAATTGCGCCTTGCAGTCCGTGAAGGAGACGCTGTCGATGCCACTCGGCAGCGAGCTGGCGATGGCGGTGAACTCCTTGTTGCTGCGGATGTCACCCTTGGGGTCGTCTTCGCGGTCCATGCGCTGGAACACGCGCTTGACATCGCTGGCCGAGAAACCGAGGACCATATAGCCAGCCTTGAAGGCGAACGTCGGCTGGAACATGTCCAGTGGGTTCATGCCGCCCATGCCCTGGGTGGGGTCGAAGTTGATGCGGATCTGGTAGGCCTTCAGGCCGCGCTTTTCGCCCTCCTCGATTTCGACCAGGCCATTGCTGAGCTGAGCGAGACTCTTCAGCACTTTCACCAACTTGTCTTCGTTGTTCACCTTCATGAGGATGGCAACTTCCGGCGCGGACGAGATCGTGCCCATGGGCATCGACCAGGTGATCAAGTGGTCACCCAACGAGCCGAAGAGGTCGTCGTGCACGTTGAACCCGAGCTGCTTCTCGATCTCCGCCAAGTGGCCGACCGCCTGCTTGGCGAACTCCGGATCGTAGGCCTGCAAACCGGCGAGCAAGGTGTCGTAGATGCTCGCGACGTTCAGCGTGGAAGCGCTGAAGCCGACGGCATCCTTCGGCACCCACTTGAGGAACGACATGTCGATGGTCTTGACTGCTGCCGTGGCAGCTCCACCGGATTGGGCGCTATGGCTTCGGCTGACGCACTTGCCGTCCAGGTAGTTGTACGTGGAGCCCGAGGAACCCAGGTTGCGCAGCCCCATGGCCTGGATGGCGCGTTCGACCCCGTCCATGTCGACCACCTTCATCTCTTCGTTCAGAGAGGCACCGAGGCGCAATGCGCTCAAGCCGAACTCGACGAGCGGGTCGAGGCGGACGAACATCTCACACTCGGCACCGTCGGTGGTCAGGTGCTTCGCGATCGCCTTGTATTGCTCGGAAGCCGTCAGCACCGGCGTCTTCTTCTGCATGTTCTCGACGATGCCGCGCACGTCGTCGGCCAGGGTGCCGATCAGGACACCGCCCGGCACCATCGCGATGTGGAGACCCATCTCGATGCCGCGCGCATCGTTCGCTTCGAACGAGAGCATCTGGACGTCGCCGATCTTCGCCTCCTTCTTGACCAGTTCGTCGCCCGCGTTGGCCTCCATCATGCCGAGGCCCATCTGGATCAGCGAGTTCCACGTCGGTGCCGACTCACCGAAGTCGAGGTGCAGCACGACTCCGATCTTCGGCAGCGGCCCGAAGTCGCCCATGGTCACCTCGAGCTGGGTGACTGCGAAGGTGACGCCGTTCACGCGGAGATTGAGCAGCTGCTCCGGATCGATCGGCAGCGCCCCCTGTGCATGCATCTCCTTCGCCTGCGCCATTCCCTTCGCGAACTGCTTGGCGACGAGTTCCTTCACGTCGGCCAGGAAGTTCTGCACTTCCTCCTCGGCCCACATCTTCGCGACCGGCATCTTCGCGAACTCGGCCATCGACATGGGCAGGTCGGGCGCCGAGACCACGAACACTGTTTTCTGGGGAAGGTAGGGCAGGATCGAGCCCTGAGCGGCGGCTGGCACCGCGAGCAGCGCGATGGATGCCAGGGCGGGGAGATGGAACAGCATCATTGGCAGAAAGTACGAAAGGAGGAACGAAGTCGGCTACTGCTCGGCAGATGCGCGACGGAACAACCAGGGTAGTGGACGGGGGTGTAGCGATTCTGTCGCGGGAGACTCAGGAGGGGGCCTTGGCGATCAGCTGCTGCAGGTAGGTGACGATCTTTGGCTCGGCTTCGATGAGAGCGGCTTGAAACTTGACGATGGCCTTGTCGGGTCCACCCTTCTTTCCCTCCGACAGTGCCGCCGTCACCGCTTGCAGGGCCTCGGTGACCTTGGCGTCACCGCCCTTGGCGGCGAAGGCGATCATCAAGCCCGCCTGGAAGATGTTGTAGTCGATGTCCTTCGACTCCATTTCCATGTTGATCGCGAAGCTCGAGAAGAAGCCCTTGAGGTTGCGGACCCCCCCCTTCTGAACGTGTTGCTTCCCGAACCATCCAGCGTCGTGGTCGTTCTCGAAGCGGCTTGCGTAGCTGCCGAAGGCATGCACGAACCACAGCGGTAGGTCGGCGCCGATGTCGGCCGAGACGCCAGAGACGTAGGCGATTCCTGCTGCGTGGCGCGCGAATCTCGTGCCCCACTCCTTGTCGTTGTCACACACTGCGACGCGAACCTCGCCTTGCATGGGGATCTTCTCGAGACGCCCTGGGTCGGCAAGGAACGCCCCGTAGGACGACGTTTCATCCCCCAGCTGGGCGCCGTAGTCCTTGAACTCGATGCGGCTCGCTGCAACCACCACGACCGGTCGGTTGGCTGGACTGGGCGTCGCGGAGCCGAGCAGCGGTCGCACCATCTCGTAGCCGCGGTCGACGTGCTGCTTGAACTCTTGGAGCTTCGCGATCGCCAAGGTGCTCCTGACCGTGCAGTACGAAGTCCGGACGTTCCACGGCCGCTTGATGTCACTGTGGTGTGTGTCCGCTTCCTTCTCGTCGACCCAGCGACCCTCCGAGCCGATCGGGAAGTACTTGTTCTTGGCCTTCTCGAGGTATTGGGCGTCGATCAACTCGCCCGTCTCGGGGTGGCGGACCCTGCCATTCATGAGGGCCAGTTTCTCTTCCTTGGTCACTTGGTCCCCTTCGTGGTGGAAGATGCCACGCTTGGCGTCGGCGACCTTCTCCTTCTCGACCCACACGCCCGCGACATCGACGAAGCCCTTCGCCGAATACTCGGCAGCCATCGCCTTCTTTCGCAACGCATCGGCTTCCTTGGCGGAGAGCCACTTGCCTTCAACGAGTGCATTGCCGACCGCAAGATTGGCTCCTTCGTGATCCGGCTTGAGCTTGAGCACCTCTTGGTAGATGCGCTTGGCGTCCGCAGCCAGCGCTTTCTCGTTGGCCCACTTTCCCACTTCGAACAGAGCCTCAGGATCCTTCTTCGCCGCAGTTTCCTTGTTGCGCAGTTCCTGCTTCAGTTGCGTGGCGGTCTGGCCAAAGGCTGGGAGGGCCAGAAGGGCGAGGGAGAGTGCGATCTGGAACGGTGCCTTCATGGTTGTGACCCGGCGTTGGCTCAGGAATGTTCAACGATGATCGGTGCGAGAGGGCGGTTCTGTCCACTCCCAACGCGGTGATACCGGTGATACCGCAACCGAAGCTCGGCTCGCATGGCCTGCAATCCAAGGTCAGGACCCGCCGGCTGAACGTCGCTTGTGCTCTGGCGCGAATCGGGACCAGGACTCCATTCGCTGGCTGGGCCGTAGGTTGAGGTAGGGAGTCCAGCGCGGTCGAACAGGTGGTCGAAGCAGGCGAAAACCAGCTTCCTTGAGCGTGCGGTCTGCCTTGCGCGCATTGCAGCCAACGCAGGCCAACACACAGTTCTCCCACGAGGTGCTGCCACCGCGCGATCGAGGTAGCACATGGTCGACACTGAGATGATCCGTCGTGCACTTCCTGCCGCAATACTGGCACGTGAACTCGTCGCGCAAGAAGAGGTTCCGGCGCGTGAATGGCGCCTCGTGACACGGCACACGATCGTAGTGAACGAGCAGAATGACTTCGGGGGCCGCCAGCTGAACGCTCGGTGAGCGAATCGTCAGGTCTTCCCTTGTCCGGGGTTGGTTCAACCACTCGTTGAAGGTGTAGGTCGACAGGGTCTCGGGCGAAACGATCTGAGCGGCATCGCGGAACACCATGCACAAGGCGCGGCGCACAGTGGTGACGTGGACAGGGCGCCACGACCGGTTGAGTACGAGGGTGGCCCGTTCCAGCAGGGTTGCTCGTCGGACTGGGTCGCATGCCCGCATTTGAAGAACTCCATGACCTGGGGTCCTGGCATTCGTGGCCCCGCGGCGCGGAGAGTCTATGTCGGCCCGATGGCACAGAAAATGCCCCCGCGGCCCTCGCGTTGTGCTGGCTCGTTCCCGTGCCCGCCTCGGGGCTGTAGTCGCCGTTGCCTCGGCAGGCCGACAGAGCTAGACTCTCGCCCCTCTTCCCTCCGATGCACACTTTTGTACACGAGGAACCATGACCCACACCCCAGGCCAATTGGGCATCGCGCCCATGCAATCGCATTGCCGACCAGGAGGCCCATGCCGTTGCATCGGGTGCATCTTGCTCTTCGCCAGCCTCCTGCTGTTCGGCGCATGCGAAACCAGCGACCAGGGACATGGGGATGGCGTCACCTCGGGACAGTTCCAGGATGTAGTCGTGCCAACGGGCTTTCGGCTACGGGACGCCGCCCATGAGAGCTTCTCACGCGAGGAAGCTGGATGGCGACAGGGCCATTTCGTCTACCTTGGCGCCGTCAAGATTGAAGAGGCACTGGGCTACGTCCGCCAACGGATGTCACAGCACAGTTGGACCATGGTAGCCGAGGGGGCAGTGGACGAAGCTGGAACGCTCCTGCGCTTCGAGAGAGGCGTCTACTCCGCCGATTACACGTTTCTACGCCGCGACGGATCTACCGAAATGGTCGTTGACTACGCGACCAACTACTCCCGCCGCTGACCGCACAACGAACAATGTCCGCTACTCCTACCCCAACGCTGGAAGGGACCCAGTCCCCTAGCCAGATCGAGTTCCTTTGGGTTCGCTATCGTTCGCTTGCATGGACCCTTGTTGCGGCAGTAATGTGCGCGGTCGGAGTCAATTACGCTATCAAGTATTTCAACCAGAGGGAAGTTGATGCCAGTTGGTCGTCATTTGCTGCAACCATTGGCCTTGATGATTCTTACAAGGACGTCACGAAGTCGGGGGACAGCTTGGCGCAGCGCCTTGCTTCGATCGACCTTGGCACGCTCGAGGTTGGTCTTGGCAAGGCGAACGAATCCCAGAAGCCTTTCGTCTTGATGGCGGTAGCGCGTAAGGCTGTCCTTGCCAAGGAGTGGGAGCGTGCCGAATCGGCGCTCAAGGAACTCGAATCAAGGTTCCCAAACCATTCTTTGGTCAATAGTTCTGGCTATCCCGTGCAAGTTCGAGAGGATCTCAAGCCCGACCCGAAAGAGCCCCTCAAGCCTGGCAAGGAACCGCAACTGAAGCCTGTGAGGGCAGGTAGCGCGGTGGCGCTAGTGCGCGAGCAGATTGCCGCCGCACGCAACTACGCACCCCCCAGCCATTTTTCGCCGGTCGAGCCCCCAGCGGACGCGAGCAAGGTAAAGTTCGAACTCTCAGGTGGACGCGGGCAGTTCGTCATCGCCTTGATGCCACAAGCCCCGAAGCATCGCGAGATGTTCCTGAAGCTCGCTGCTGAAGGCTTCTGGAGAGGGTTGGCCGTTGATGAGATCAAGCGGCCGGCCCGCTTCCTGCGGCAACCCATGGAGTTTCATCTCGGCTTCGATTCAACCAAGGACGACGATCGGACTAAGTGGACCACTACCGAGCCGAGCAAGAACATCCTGGACTTTGAGTTCAGCGACCTCAGCCACTTCGCTGGGGCGGTCTCTGCTCGAAACGAGG
>JAYUCN010000608.1:0-3962 GCA_043740335.1 Planctomycetota bacterium | reverse complement strand
CGGACGGCACGGAGCAAGCGGTCAGCGCAGCGAGGCACACGCCAGACCTGAGCAGCGGAGTCGAGAGGCGCGCCGTCGTCGAGGGTAGCGAAGGGCTCATGTGAGATCCGCTGCGTGGGCTGGCGACACGTTCACCGTCGCGGCCGACTCTACCTGCCTGGAGCAGACGGGACCAGTTGTGCGCTTCGCGTCGAGCAAAACGCTTCGCGGCTTGCTCGAAGGTGACGACGTCGCCATCCCGCGCGGACGACAGCGCCACGACGAACGTCACGGCGAGCCCCGAGATCATCCAATGCTGCATGGTCCGGTTCCTTGCGATCGATCGGCGCGGAACACGCCGGTTGCCACGAGCATGCGGTTGCCGTGACCGTCCCTGGTCGGCGTGCCAGTGCCCGAGCTGCCGCGCTGCTTCCGGTTCCACCGCCACGGCGGTAGCGAGTACGTCGCGCCAGGGACGGTCCGGCCGTACGCAATCCAAAGCCTTGTCGAAACCATGGAAGCCGCATGTTTACTGGTCTTGCGGGCCGCGGCAATCTTGTCCGAGCCGTGGCGACCGCTGACCCGGCGCAGGAAGTTCTTGTCGAGTCCACTGACGCCGCTTGCGGCGCGGTCGTCTCTGGGGTTGACCGCGAACTGCACGTTGCTGCCGCCGGTGTCGACGCCGATCTCGCGGATGCAGGCGATCGCCGCGGCGCGCAAGGCCATGCGAGCCACCGATCCTCCGGATTCCTGATCCTCGTGCCGCCACCGGCGGTTCCTGCGCAAACGACAGCGCGCTGATCAACAGCGTGGGAACGATGCGACGCACTTGTTCGCCTACGGACATGGTCGACCTTTCCACCATGTTCCGCCTCGACACCTCCGAACATCAGATCGCGCATCGTTTCGGACAGGTTTGCGTGGGTACCCGGGACCGGATCGTGGGCAAGCGATTCCGCCGGATCGCCGGACTGCCACGTCCAGTAGCCGTTTGGGACGCCGTTTCGCATCTGCGAGAAGTCGGCGTTGGGCAGGAAGCTGGTTGCGCCCGTGGTCGCCGGCACAGCGCTTGCTCCATCCAGGTTCCTCCGAGAGGAAACCGCATGCTTGGCACAATTCTCCTCATCGTCTTGGTCATTCTGCTGATCGGCGCAGTTCCGCATTGGCCGCACAGCCGTGAGTGGGGCTATGGCCCGTCGGGCTTGTTCGGCGTGCTGCTGGTGGTCCTGCTCGTCATGGTGCTGATGGGGCGGATCTGAGGCGATGCCTCCCGTTCCCAGCATCGACGCCAACGGCGCCACCGACCCTGGCCGGGTGCGGCCAGTCAACGAGGATCACTTCCTGATCGGACAACTGGACAAGTCGTTGTTGGTCGTTGCCACGAGTCTTCCCGCCGACGAGCAGCGGCGCCTGATCGGAGCGCCGGAAGGGCAGGTGTTGTGCGTGGCCGATGGGCTCGGCGGCCATGCCGCCGGCGAACAGGCCAGTTCGACGGCCGTCGATGCGACTGCGCACTACCTGCTGCACACGATGCCCTGTTTCTTCCGGTGTCGGACGCTCTCGGAGGACGCGCTTTGCGAAGAGCTGAAAGCCGCGGTGCAGCTGGCCCAAGACGCAGTCAGGAGCCGGGCGGCGGCGCATGTGGCCATGCGCGGCATGGGTACGACGCTGACCTTGGCATTCCTGCAGTGGCCGCACGTGCACCTCGTCCATGTTGGCGACAGCCGCTGCTATCTGTTGCGCGACGAGCTGCGTCAGGTGACCAGGGACCATACGGTGCTGCAGCAGTGGATCGACGAGGGTCGGCTGCGCCCCGGCGAGAAAACCGACTCGAAACTTGCGCATGCGCTGTGGAACGCAATCGGCGGTTCGGAGGGTGAAGTGTCCGTCGACATCACGAAGCACGATCTCCAGCCCGGAGACACCCTGCTCCTGTGTACCGACGGGCTGGTGCGGCATGTGGACGACGTCAGGATCCGCGGGATCCTGCGGGCTTCGGAAAACGCCGCAACCGCAGTCAGGAGGCTGATCGAGGCGGCAAACGACGGCGGTGGCAGCGACAACATCACGGTCGTCGTCGCGCGAATGCCGCCCGCGATGGGCCCGAGCGGGTCGTTGGAACTTCGCCTCGCGCAGGACCCGCCGGATGCCAGGGGCCTCCTCGATGGGCAGGGCGACGACTAGCTGCCTACACGGTCACGACACGAGGGGCTTTTGTAGACCTTGTGGTAGTCGTGCAACGAAGGGGTGATCACCTTGTGTGCGCGGCCCTTGTCGTACGGCGTGATCGCGACCGGCGTGTTGTCGGGCAGCAGCTTTCAGGTCGAGAAGTAGTGGCGCAGTCTTTCGACGAGCACCTGTGGTAGCGGGGCCAAATCAGAGTTCCTGACCGAACGCCCACGCGACGATGCCGGGCAGCAACGTGTAGTTGCGCTGGAATCGCAGCGCCGGGAGCCGCGGCTCTTGCCGACGGAAGTGACGACCGATGCCCAGTGCCGCACCGGTGCGCGCGGCGTCGGGAGCTGTCTCGTCGTTGGCCATGTCCACGAGCGCTTTGGCGGCGCGGGGGTCGCTGAGGCCGCCCAGGGCGAACGCGGCCGCGCGCCGCACCTCGGCCGATGCATCGTCGTGCGCAGCACGTCAATCGCGTTCTGGCCAAGGCCGCAGAGCGCCTCGCCACCAGTGAACGCACCCACGGGCAGGTGTCCACGCGCAGCGCGTGTGCGAGCACTTCCAGCGCGGCGCGGTCGCCGAGCATGCCCAGCGCCGCGGCGGCAGCACCACGCGTCGCGGACGTGTTGTTGTCGGTGAGTTCGGCGACGAACAGGTCGCGGCTGCCTTGGTGTCGCTGAAGAAGCGGTGGAAGAGCGGCAGCACGAGCGTGGTGCTCGAGCCGCCGGTGCTGATGGAGCGACTGTGTGCGCTGGTGCCGCGGCCGCGCCGGCATCTGGTGACGTATCACGGCGTGCTGGCGCCAGCGGCGGGGATCCGGCCGTGCCGAGCAACCATGGCGCGAGCGCCTGTTCGCGCCGCCACCGTGCCGCCGACTGCATCGCCGCCAGGAACGTCGCCTGCAGCAGGTCGTCGGCTTCGTTGCGATTGCCACTCAGGTGGAACGCCACGCGCCACAGTTCCGGCGCCGCCCGATCGAACACCGCCGCCAGTGCGCGGCCGTCGCGATGGCGACACCAGCGCTCGAACAGGTCTTCGGCGGTCGGCTGCACGCGCCTTCTTTGCGCCAGCGGGCGCTGCTGTTGCAGGAAGTTCAGCGGATCGTCAGGAACCCGACCGGATCGCCGCCCACCGCCATCCCGACTACGGCTTGCTGCGATCGTGCGGGGGCTGCGATGGCTGGACGGGGCGCGGCGGCAGGGAGACTGTCTTGCTGCCGCTCTCGCGCTCCCGACGCTGAACGTCTGCGACTATGGCGTCCAAGTCGTACGCGAAGCGGCGCGCGTACGCGTCACGGATGGCGCGCACTTCATCGACGATCGGGTCTCGAGACATGGTTCATTCCTCCAACAGCTCTTCGGGTGTGCAGATGGTCGGTGGATCGAAGCCTCGCAGCCGGCAGACTGCCTCGATCCGGTGCCGCATCTGGGCGTTCGCGATGTGCTTGCAGTTCCATGTGACGAGATACTCCATTCCATGCACGGCTGCAGTTGCGACGTGAAGCGCATCTACCGCAGCCACCTTCGGGATCACCCGGGATGCGATCAACGCCTGCGCGAGATCACTGGCGGCCTTGTTCACATCGAGGATCGGTAGGCCACTCAGATCCGACAGCCTGCGTTGTGAGGCGACCGCATCGCCTCCAGCCGCTTCGTCCAACACGAGCCGCGAGACGTAGAGATCGAAGCGATCGCGCTTCGCCCACCAGTCACGCGGGATCTGTTGATGTGCTGCCGCGACCAGATCTCGACTGGGCAACCCCGAGAGGTAGCTGACGATCGTGGTCTCGACGTACACCTTGGGGTTCATGG
>JAYUCN010000607.1:0-9613 GCA_043740335.1 Planctomycetota bacterium | reverse complement strand
GGATCATGCCATAGATCGTCTGCGACAACGGCGCGCCGACGAACGTGACCAGTACGAACGGTGCCGCCTTGTTCTGCAGGTAGCACTTCTTCCAGCTGCCGACCGCCGCAGGGCCGGCAGCACCGACGCCGAGGCACGAGCCGAGCGCGCCGAAGGACAGCGCCATCGCGCCGCCGAGTTTGCCGAGGGATGCCATTGTCGGTACGTCCACCATCATGCCTCCGAGATTGGGGTCTTGGTTGATGCGATTTGGGTCGGCGCGACCACACGGCATGCGAACGGCCGGTAGGGGACGCCATTCCACTGCAGCCCGAGATGGGCGCTGAATTCGAGTGTGTTGAGGCGCACGCCGTGCACGAGCACGCCCATCGCGCAGAGCGCGAGGTTGAGGCTGTGGCCGAACAGCGCGATCAGTGCCGCGACCAGATAGCCGAACCCGCCGCCGACGGCGGCCTTGGCGGCCATGTCGTTGAACGACGTCGCGACGGCGACGCCGGCCGTGCCGACCGCGAACAGGCGCAGGTAGGAGACGACGTCGACGAAGTTGCTGACGAGGCTCAGCGGCAGCATGACGTGGTTGAACCACTCGTCCTTGAGCTTCGAGATCGGCGTCATGAACAACACGATCAGGATGACGCCGACGGCCAGCACGATCCACATCACGGACGGCCTGTCATGGAGGAGTACCATCCAGCGCGCGATCGCGAACATGGACCACGTGCAGGCGATCCAGCCGATCTGGGCGAGTGCCGCCAGGCTCTTCCAGGCACGCAGCGCAGCCCAGCCGTGCGCAACCGTCAGATGCAGCGCGCCGAGGAAGAAGCACAGCAGCATCACATGCCTGTCGGCGGTGAGCTTGTCGGGGCCGGTCAACCACTCGATGTGCGGCACTTCGAGGATCGCCGGCAGCGCCTTGATCGCGAACCAAGTGCCGGTGATCGCGCCCCAACCGATCGTTGCAACCGCGATCGTGCGCAGCAGCTTGAGCGGCTGCGACGTGGATCGGCCGCGAGCGATCAACAGGGAGGTGACCAACAGCAACGTGCCATAGCCGGCGTCGCCGATCAGCATCGCCGCGAACAGCACGAGGAACACGAGGAACAGCGCGCTGGAGTCTGGTTCCGCGTAGCCCGGCGTGATGCCGAGCATCTGGAGCACGGAGTTGATCTGCCGTACCCAGCGTGGACTTCGCAGCAGTGTCGGCACAGGGTCGTCGGGCCCGGGCTCGCGCACCAGCAGCGCCCAACCGTGCTGCGACGCTGCGATCTCGACCGCAGGCACACCGTCCGCGGGACAGGCACCGCTGAGCCAGGCGAGGTCGGGTTCCTCATTCATGCCTGCTCGCGCCTGCAGCAGTTCGATCTCCGCGTCGAGTGCCGCGGCCTGCGCAAGCAGTGCCGAGCGATGGACGGCCAGCGCGCGCAGACGGTCATCGATGGCGGCGACGCGTTCTTCGCCATGCACCAATTCGCAGTCGAGCGCCGACAGCGAACGCGACGGCAGTGGCACTTCGCGCACCGAGGTCGTCGTGCTCGTCAGCGCGGCCTTTGGCGGCCCGACCAGCACAGCGGCCGTGCCCACTGGCGTTCGCCCGACCACTTGCAGCGCGCAGCCCGTCGGCGTCGGCGGCAGTTCGCCCTTGCCCGCCAGCATGTAGAGCTTGAGCGCCACGCCGCTCGCCAGCAGCTGCCTGGCTGCGTCCGGATCGAAGTCGCCGAACGGCTTCAAGGCGAGGCGCTCGGCGGCAACGTCGGCCTGCTTTTGTTCGATGTCCCGGCGTTCGCCGGTGAGCCCCTGCACTTCGTCGATGACCATCGCGAGGTCGGCGCCTGGATCCGTCGCGTCGGACGCCGCATCCGTCGGCAGCGGTGCAACCGCGCTCGCGATGCGCTCGCGCTGCTTCAGGGCGCTGTCGAGTTCTGAACTCGGCCGCAGGAAGTGCGGCAACAGGTGCAGGACGCCGAGTCCGCGCAACTGCTCGAGTGCCATGGCCGCGTCGGGTCGACGGCAGATCACGGTCACCATGCGCATTGGCACGATCACGTCGCGGTCTCCCGTTCGAGGGTCTTCGACTTCGCGATCTTGCTGCGCGCCACGTCGAGCGTCTGCACATCGCCGAGGAAGATGCGGATCCGGCGGATCGCTTCCCGGCAGCCGGGGATCTTGACGCGTTCGAACAGGTTGACGCGCTGGTTGGTCGTGCGCAGTTCCTCGGCTAGCAGCCGCCGCTGTTCGTCGAACACGCGGCGTTCGAGCCGCAGGCGCGCCAGTTCGGCGAGGCATTGCAGGCCGTCGTCGTACCACGGCGGCGTCCCGGCGAGCGACGGTTGCTCGCGCTGGAACATGACCTCGCGCAGCACGGGCACGGTGACGCCAGCGATGTTGGCGGTGTCGGTGAGCACGCGCTCGATGTCGAGCCACGGTCCGAAGTCGACGGGATCGCTGAACAGCGCGACCCATGCCCGCAGGCCGTCGAGCAGGGTCTGCTCCCGCTGCTGGTTCTGTTCGATGCGCACGTCGACCAGGCGCACTTCGAGCTGCAGCTGCGTCTTCTTCAACTGCAGGGTCGGCAGGTAGCGCTCGAGCCGCCGCAGCGTGTCGCGCTGCGCCTTCAGCTCGTTCTTCGTGGTCTTGATGCGAGCCATGAGGTCAGTTCGGCGACCGGGTCACTGCTTGCTCGCCATCACCGGGGCCTTCGGCACAGCAGTCGTCGTGGCCTTCGGCCAGAACTTCTCGAGCAGCTTCGTGGCGATGCCGGTCTCGGCGGGTTCGAAGCAGTCGGCGAGCATGCGCCAGCCGAGGTCGAGCGCCTGCTCGAGTGGGATGTTCACCGACAGGTCCATCATCTCGCGCTCGAAGCGCTCGCCGTATTTCAGCAGCTTGTCGTCCCATGCGCTCATCTTGAATCCCATCGACAACTTCTCGCGCGACTCCTTGCAGGCGGCGTAGAGCTGGATCATCACGTTCATGAGGGTGCGGTGGTCGTCGCGGGTGCGGCCGTTCACGAACTGCTTGAGGCGGGACAACGAACCGAACGGTTCGATGCGGCCGTTGCGCAAGTAGAACTGTCCTTCGGTGATGTAGCCCGTGTTGTCGGGCACGGGATGCGTGACGTCGTCGCCCGGCATCGTCGTGACCGCGAGGATCGTGATCGAGCCGGCGTCGGCGAAGTCGATCGCCTTCTCGTAGCGCGCCGCGAGCTGGCTGTAGAGATCGCCCGGATAGCCGCGGTTGCTCGGGATCTGTTCCATCGTGATGGCGATCTCCTTCAGCGCATCGGCGAAGTTGGTCATGTCCGTCAGCAACACGAGCACGCGCTTCTTCTGGAGCGCGAACTGCTCGGCCACCGCGAGCGCGAGGTCGGGCACGAGCAGACACTCGACCACGGGGTCGGCAGCGGTGTGCACGAACATCACCGAACGCGACAGGGCACCCTTCTCCTCCAGCGTGTCGCGGAAGAACAGATAGTCGTCGTGCTTCAAGCCCATGCCGCCGAGCACGATCACGTCGACCTCGGCCTGCATCGCGATGCGCGCGAGCAGTGCGTTGTACGGTTCGCCGGCGACCGAGAAGATCGGCAGCTTCTGCGACTCGACCAGCGAGTTGAACACGTCGATCATCGGGATGCCGGTGCGCACGAGACGCCGCGGGATGATGCGATTGCTCGGGTTGACCGACGGTCCGGCGATCTCGATGAGGTTGTGCTGCAGCGCCGGTCGGTTGTCGCGCGGTTGCCCGCTGCCCGTGAACACGCGGCCGAGCAGCGTGTCCGAGAACGACACCTGCATCGGGCGACCGAGGAAGCGCACCTGCGCGTCGGTGTGGATGCCACGCGAGCCGGCGAACACCTGCAGGAACACGCGCCCACCCTCGAGCCGGATCACCTGCGCCAGCGAAGTGCCGTTCGCCCAGGTGACCTCGGCAAGCTCGCGGTAGCCGACGCCGCTGGCCTGTACGACGATGACGTTGCCGACGACCTGTTCGACGCGCGTGTAGACGGTGTTCATGCGTGAGCCCCAGCACCCTTGGTCTTGCCCTCGGTGACTTCGCCGACCATCGTCGTGATCGCCTGCTCGGCCGCCGCGAACTCGGGGGTCTTCCAGGCCGTACGGTTCCAGTCGTTGGTGGCCTGGACGAGCCGCTGGAAGAAGCGCCTCGCGCCGTTCTTGTCCGCGAACGTCATCTTCGTTTTGAGGATGCGGTGCACGGCGGCGAACACGTACTGCTGACGTTCGGCGGGCGTCGCCGCATCGACGTCGTGGTAGGCGTCCTGCTGCAGGTAGCTCGCGTCGAGGTATTCGGCCTTCAGGTGGACGACGAAGTCATCGATCGACGTGCCCTCCTCGCCGACCACCTTCATCATCTGGCCGACCTCGCTGCCGCGGCGCAGCGTGGACCGCGCGAACTCGACGTCCGCGAGCGGCACGACCGACGCGTACTTGCTCCAGCTCTCGAGCGGATTGATCGCCGGGTAGCGGCGCGCGTCGCTGCGTTCGCGCGACAGGCCGTGGAAGGCGCCGACGACCTTCAGCGTGGCCTGCGTGACGGGTTCTTCGAAGTTGCCGCCGGCCGGACTCACGGTGCCGCCGATCGTCACCGAGCCCGTCGAACCGTCGCGCAGCCGCACGACGCCGCCGCGTTCGTAGAAGGCGGCGATCACCGACTCGAGGTAGGCGGGGAACGCTTCCTCGCCGGGGATCTCTTCGAGGCGGCCCGACACTTCGCGCAGGGCCTGCGCCCAGCGTGAGGTCGAGTCGGCGAGCAGTAGCACCGAGAGGCCCATCTGCCGGTAGTACTCGGCGACGGTGACGGCGAGGTAGACGGACGCTTCGCGCGCGGCGACCGGCATCGAGCTCGTGTTGCAGATGATGAGCGTGCGCTCCATGAGGCTCTTGCCCGTGCGCGGATCGATGAGCTCCGGGAACTCGCGCAGCGTCTCGACCACTTCGCCGGCGCGCTCGCCACAGGCGGCGACGACGACGATGTCGACATCGGCGTTGCGGCTCGTGATCTGCTGGAGCACCGTCTTGCCAGCACCGAACGGCCCGGGGATGCAGTAGGTGCCGCCGCGCGCGACCGGGAAGAAGGTGTCGATGATGCGGACCTTGGTGATGAGGGGCTCGGTCGGTCGCAGGCGCTCGGCGTAGGCCTTGATCGGCAGCTTGACCGGCCAGCGCATCATGAGCCGGACCTCGTGCGAGGCACCCTCGGCGTTGCGCAACTTCGCGACCACGCGTTCGACGTCGTAGTCAGAAGGCTTGGCGATCTCCTGCACGGTCCAGGAACCGCGCATTTGGAACGGCACCATGATGCGATGCGTGAAGATGCCTTCCGGCACGGTGCCGAGTGTGTCACCCGCGAACACGGCAGCACCGACCTTCGCCACCGGCGTGAACGGCCACTTGCGCTTGCGATCGAGAGGCAGCAGGTAGGTGCCGCGCTGCAGGAAGTTGCCGCACTGCGTTGCCAACTGCGGCAGCGGGTTCTGCAGGCCGTCGTAGGTCTGGCCGAGCAGGCCCGGGCCGAGTTCGGCCGACAGCAGTTCGCCGCTGAAGTCGACGGGATCGCCGGCCTTCAGTCCCGTAGTGTCCTCGAACACCTGCATCTCGGCGAAGCGGCCGCGGATGCGGATCAGCTCCGACTTGAGGCGCAGGTCGCCGAGCCGCACGTAGGTCACTTCGTTCTGCGTGACCGGCTTTTCGAACTCGGCGGTCACGAGGTTGCCGTTGACCGCGGTCACCTTGCCTTGGTGCACTGTCACTGCTGGTTCTCCTGCTGGTTCTCTTGCGCCTTGCGATCGAACGTCGCGAACATGGCGTCGAGGTGCCGCGCGAGCCGTTCCTGTCCGGCCGCCTCGGTGCGTGCGGTCCAACGCGCTGCGATCTGCAGGCGCAGACCGAAGGCCAGCACGGTCGCCAGGCCGAATGGTTCGGCTCGCGCGAGGTCGTCGAGCAATCGCCAGCGCAACGTGTCGAGTTGCAGTTCGCGGCTGCGGGGATCGGGCTGCTGCATGGCGTCGCGCACGGCACCGATGAGCGTCGCATCGGGCACGCCGATGTCGATGCGCCACGGGGTCGCATCGATGCCGAGTCGCACCGCGCGCAGGACCGCGCATTCGTCCTGGATGCGCAGCGTGGTGTTGCGCCACGCGCGTGCGAACGCACAGTCGGTGGTCACCGCGTCACCGGCCAGCACGGCATCGAGCTCGCGCAGGTCGTCGTCGGGCAGGTGTTCGCCGCAGAGGACGCGGAAGGCCGCGAGCGACAGCGGCGGCTCGGCGCCGAGCACGAGCGATGGCAGGCTCGCGACCAGATACCAGTGGTTCACGACTTGCCCGCGTCCTTGCCGATGGCGGCGCGCTGGATCACTTCGCCGATCTGCGGTCGCACGAACTGCGACAGCAGCGCCGCGATCGCCGCCGGTGTGAAGTCGTGGCGCACGGTGTCGTTGCCGAACGTGAGGCGGAAGCCCTGCTGCAGATGCTGGTCGATGTGCACTTGGGCACCCTGTTTCAGCGTCTCGCGCAGCTTGCCCATCGCGAACTGGGCGATGCGATCGCGCTCGCCCGGGCTCACGCTGATGGCCACACCCTTCTCGTCGAGGCCGTGCTTCGCCATGCCTTCGCAGAGGCGCAGCAGCATCTGTTCGATGACGTCGGGGCGCAGCGCGTCCTTCGTCGCGATCACCAACAGGGCGTCGATCATCGCCTGGAGGCGCTGGCCGACGCCGATGAGCAGGTCGCGCGCCGCTTGTTCGAGGGCCTTGCCGCCGCGGTCCACGAGGGCTGTGGCCTTCTGCTCGGCTTCGGTCACGATCGCGGCAGCGCGTGTCTGCGCGGCTTCGACCATGTGCCTGGCCTCGTCCGTGGCCTGTTGCTGGATCTGCGCCGCTTCGGTCTGCGACGTCGCCACCGCGTCCTTGCGAATCCGATCGATGAGGTGCTGGACCTGGTCGGTCATGGCGCGCGATGTTGGAGCGGTCCAAGGTCGATGTCCAGATCGCGCAGCGAGAATCGCCTGGTCGCGGCGAGGCTCGACGACTCCCGCTACACTCGCGCTCCCCTTGGATCGAGTGATGCGACTGCCGTTCACGAAGATGGAAGGTGCTGGCAACGACTACATCTTCGTCGATGCAATCCGCACGCCACTGCCGCTCGAGCGCGCGCCCGAACTGTCGCGCCGGTGGTCGGATCGCCACTTCGGCATCGGCGCCGACGGGCTCATCGTGCTGCTGCGCGGCGAGCAGGCTCCTGTGGGCATGGCGATGTGGAACGCCGATGGCTCGCGTGGGGCGATGTGTGGCAACGGCCTGCGTTGTGTCGCGTGGCTCGCGTTCGAACATGGCCATGTGCGCGAATGTGCGTTCGCGGTCGAGACGGACGCGGGTATGCGCAGGGTCGAACTTCTCACAGGTGACCTCGTGCGTGCGTGGATGGGCGAGGTGCGCTGCGGTCCACCCGTTCGCGTCGATCTTGGCGGGCGTGTGTTCGAGCTCGTGCCCGGCGACGCGGGCAACCCGCATGCGGTGCTGTTCGTCGCCGACGTGGAGGCCACCGACGTTACCGGCATCGGCCGTGCGCTGCAGACGCATCCGGCATTCCCCGGCGGGGTGAACGTCGAGTTCGTGCAGGTGCTCACCGCGGACTGCCTGAAGCAGCGCACGTTCGAGCGCGGCAGTGGCGAGACGATGGCGTGCGGAACGGGCGCTTGCGTGGCCGTCATTGCGGCGCGCCAGGCCGGCCACTGCCACACGGAAACCGTGGTCGTCCGCCTGCGCGGCGGCACCTTGCGCGTGCAAGGGGAGGGGAGTTCCCTTGCGATCGAGGGCCCGGCCCGTACCGTCTTCACCGGCGAGGTCGATCTGCCCGAATAGTTCGGTCGGTTCGTTCTCCCTGGGCGTCGCGGCCCAAGCACCGCAAGTCGAGGATCGCACCCGTGGGCAACCTGGTCTGGATCATCCCGCTCGCCGTCGTCGTCATCTTCGTGTTGTGGGCGATCGCCACCTACAACAGCCTCGTCAGTCGCCGCAACGAGACGAAGAACTCCTGGAGTCAGATCGATGTACAGTTGAAGCGCCGCTACGAGCTGATCCCCAACCTTGTCGAAACCGTCAAGGGTTACATGAAGCACGAGCGCGAGACGCTCGAAGCCGTGATCCGCGCGCGGCAAACCTGTGTCGACCTCAAGAACGCGGGCAACATCGGCGAGCTCGTGAAGGCGGAAGGGGCGCTGACCCAGTCGCTGCGCGGCTTGTTCGCCGTGGCCGAGAGCTACCCGGACCTGAAGGCGAACCAGAACATGCTGAGCCTGCAGGAGGAGTTGAAGACGACGGAGAACCGCGTCGGCTTCTCGCGGCAGGCCTACAACGATGCCGTGATGCGCCTCAACAACGCCATCGAGATGTTCCCGGCCTCGATCATCGCCGGCATCGGGAACTTCAAGCAGGCCGTGTTCTTCGAGGTGGAAGCGCCCGAGGAACGCAAGGCCGTGAAGGTCTCGTTCTGATCGAGCACGCCGCCGCGCCGGCCTTCGCGCGACACGGGGGCCTGTTGGCGCGACTGGATCGGGGCTACAAGCGTGGCATGGTGATGACCGATGTGCCGACGATGCGCAAGCGACGACCGCAGCGGTCCTCGTGGCGTGTTCGTTCCGCACTGGTGGTTGTCGTGGCGATGGGTGGCGCGGCGATGGCGCAGCAGGGCGAGGCGGCGAAGGTCGCGGTCGCAGCCGAGCAGTGGGTCACCTCCGACCAGACCGCGCGCGAGCAGCTCGACGCGACGATCAAGGTGCTGCTGCGCGATGCTGCCGTCGGCCTCGACTGGTTGGCGACGAACCTTCCCACCGCCGACAAGGCCCCCGACCAACCCCGCGCCAAGGGTGTGCACGGGCTCTGCACGCACGTCGTGCTCGAGTTCATGCGTCGTACGCGCGACAGCGGCGTCGTGTTCGCGGGCCAGTACGACAGCCTGCGTCGCTTGCAGCCGTTCGTCGGCGAGATGCTGTTCGGCCTCCTGCTCGACACGCCCGAGTGGTACCCGAGCACGCACCGCACGCGGCTCGTGCCGGTGCTGCGCGACATCCAGCCGCAGTTGCCAGGTGCCGACCGGTTGGAGGCGATCCTCGCGATCGTCGAGAACGTTGCGCTCGAACCCGAGGACCTGCGGCGATCGCTGGCCGCCATGCTCTGGCAGTGGGGCAGGAAGCAGTACGCGCAGGGTTTCCTGGATGCCCTGCAGAAGGCCGCCGCGGAAGGTGATGCCGAGGAGCGCGTGCAGACGCTGCTCGATCTCGCCGACCTGCACTACCAGCTGCGCGAGTACAGGAACTCGGCGAGCACGCACCGTTCGGCGCAGGCGCTGGCCGGTGCCACGAAGGTCGAGTTGAAGCCGATCGCCTGGTACTCGTCCGCCTGCGTGCATGCGTTGATCGGGGACGTGGAGCGCGGCATCGCCGCGTTGGACAAGTGTGCGAAGATGCATGCGTCGCCCGATCTCGACGAGTCGTTGCGTCTGAAGCGCTCCCTGTTCGAAACCGACCCGGAAATCGCCGTGCTGCGGCGCGACGAACGGTTCGCCGGGATCCTCGCGCTCGGTTTCGGCAAAGCTCCGACCGAG
>JAYUCN010000606.1:0-3965 GCA_043740335.1 Planctomycetota bacterium | reverse complement strand
TCGCCCGCCGCTGCCGGCGTGCTTGCCGGCATGAGCTGGCTCGAAGCGGTCGCGTCGGTCACGAAGGGCGTGTGAAGCCGATGCGCTTGGTCGGCCCGTCCTCGGGCGGTGGTTGCAGGAGTTGGCGGATCGCTTCGAACACGGCGGCGATGCGTTCGTCGTGCGTCGCGAAGTTCTCTTCGAGTTCCGCGACCCGGGCGGCAAGTTCGGCGTGATCGACGAGCAACCGTCGCAGTCGCACGAAGGCGCGCATGATCGCGACGTTGACCTCGGCCGCGCGCGCGGACTTCAGCACGCTCGACAACATGGCGACTCCCTGCTCGGTGAAGGCGAGGTTTGGCTTGCGCCGACCACCCCAACTTGAAGTCACAAATTGTGACTTCAAGATTGCAACCTCTTGCAGCGTCAAGAGAAAGGTGAAGTCGGAAGGGAACCTCTCGGGGTTGCGGGCGACGGCTTGGTTAATGGCTTTGGTCGGCACGCCGTAGAGCCGGCCCAGGTCTTCGTCGAGCAGAACGCGCTGCCCGCGCACGATTCGGATCCTCGCCGCGATCTCGTCGGGCGCGAGCGATGCAGGGTGTCGGTGCTGGCGATGTACGGTCATGGTTCCTCCACCTCCTTGTGTGCGAAGGGGGGAAGGACGCCGACATGAACTGAACCGGGAAGTCGAAGGATCTGCGAACTTCGACCCCGACGGCATGGCGTCGACGCCGGCAACTCAGCGGAGTCCCGGATGACAGGGCGTCGCCGCTCCGGCGCGACGACGGCTTCAACTTGAAATCACAATTTGTGATTTCAAGTTCACAAGTTGCTGTCATCGTCTGAGCATGACGAAGTCGTAGGGAAGCGCAGGGCCTACGAATCGAATGGCAGCCAACGAACGTGCACTCGCACTCGACACCTCGGGCCTCGGCAGCTCACGTCGGGCGCAGCGGCTCGTCACGAACGCTCCCGGTTTGCTCCGACGTCAGTGATTTCCGGGGGATGTGCGCACAGAACACTGATGCAGCGCTCATCGACGACAAGGAACTCGCGAAGCGGCGCCAGGAACTCGTGCGAGTTGAACGACGGTCGGTGACGCTCGAGGTCCATCCACCCGCCAGCCAGAACCTCCCAGAGCCAGCCATTAGGCTCCGCGTAGTTCGTCCAGAACTCGGAGAGGTCACGCTCGTCGAGCACTCGAAAGCCGGCGGGATGCCGAAAGACCACTCGCGCGAAGGAGAATCCATCGCCTTGGATCTCGACCACCAAGTCCTCGTCGTCGTAGCGAAGACAACGCACCGCCTTGTTGGCGTAGCGCGCGGATCCAGGAACGATTGTGCAGCGTGGTTTGAGCGGGTCAGGCATGCCTGCTTGGAGAGGAGGGTAGCTGCGCTGCCAGGCAACATCCATCAAGCTGGCGGCGACCAGTCGTCGATCCTGGCACCCCGGATCCCGTCGTAGCCCACAGCTACGAACTCATCTATGGTCCGCCCCGTGCCCCAACGACGTCGACGGCAGCGAACCCCCTGGTGGGCCGACCTCCCCACCGAGGAACTGCTCGACGTGCGCCTCTGCGACCTCGACCTCACGATCGAAGGCACCGCGCTCGAGCGCCGCATCGCGCGCCTGCACGACGAACTCACGCGCGCGGCGTTCGTGTTCCGTCCCTACGTCTGGCTGTCGACGGACTGGTTCACGCCCGAAGGCTCGACGGGTTTCGCGGTGCCGTTCTACCTCGCCCATCGCCGCCTCGTCCGCCTCGAGCACACGCAGATGTTCGAAGCCGAGGGCAGCACGCACGACTGGTGCATGAAGCTGCTGCGCCACGAAGCCGCGCACGCGATGGACAACGCCTACCGGCTGCACCGGAGAGACGACTGGCGGCGCACGTTCGGTCGCTACAGTTCGCCGTATCGCACCGCCTACCAGGTGCAACCCACGAGCAAGCACTACGTGCAGCATCTCGGCGCCTGGTACGCGCAGAGCCATCCCGCCGAGGACTACGCCGAGAGTTTCGCGGTCTGGCTCACGCCGACCTCGCGCTGGCAGAAGGTCTACGAAGGCTGGCCCGCGCTGCGCAAGCTGCACAACCTCGACAAGATCCTGCGCGACATCGGCGATCTGCCGCCGCCCGTGCGTTCGCGCGACCGCGATGAGTCGTTGCCGCGTCTGCGTTCGACGCTGCGTGAGTACTACCGGCGCAAGCAGGCTTCCTATGGCGCGAAGCAGGCTTGGCGGCACGACCGCGAACTGCGGTTGCTGTTCGACGAGCCGCACCGCACGCAGCACCGTGAGCAGGCGGCGACGTTCCTGAAACGCGAACGCGTCGACCTGCGCGCGAAGGTCTCGGCGCTGACGGGGCAGTACCGCTACGTCGTCGATCAGGCGATCGACGCGATGACGGTGCGCTGCCGTGAACTCGATCTGCGCATGAAGCATTCGCGCAACCAGGCGCGCCTCGGTGCGGCGGTGCTGTCGACGATGGTGACACTGGCGCTGTCGCGCGGGCACAAGCCGAGGTTCCGGCGATGAGGAAGTTGCGTGTGCTCGTGGCGATGCACGACGTGCTGGTGCCGCCGGCGAACGCCGACAAGCTGCCGGCGAGCGAGACGTGGAGTTACCAGATGGAGCTCGACGTGCTGCGCACGCTGCGCGAGCTGGGCCACGACGCGCGCGAGCTCGGAGTCGGCGACGAGCTGAAGCCGATCCGCGACTCGGTCGCCGAGTGGAAGCCGCATGTGGTCTTCAACATCCTGACCGACTTCCACGACGTGGTGACCTACGAGGCGCACGTCGTGAGCTTCCTGGAGTTGCTGAAGCAACCCTACACGGGCTGCAATCCGCGCGGCATCGTGCTCGCAGGCGACAAGGCGCTGAGCAAGCAGATCCTCGCGTGGCATCGGATTCCGTGCCCGGCGTTCGTGGTGTTCCCGCTGCGCACGAAGCGCGCGCGGCTGCCGGCGCGCATGAAGTTCCCGGTCATCGTCAAGTCGGCGGTGCAGCATGGCAGTGCTGGGATCGCACAGGCTTCGGTCGTGCACGACGTCAAGGAACTGGTCGAGCGTGTCGAGTTCCTGCACCGCACGCTGCAGACCGATGTGGTGGTGGAGCAGTTCCTGGAGGGGCGGGAGTTCACGGTCAGTGTGCTGGGGAACGAACGGTTGGAGTCGTTCCCGATCTGGGAGCTGTGGTTCGACAAGCTGCCCGAGGGCAACGAGGCGATCGCGACGTCGCGCGTGAAGTGGGACGAGCGGTATCAGAAGCGCGTGGGGTTGCGCACGGGGAGGGCGAGGGATCTCGGCAAGGAGGTCGAGGAGCAGATCCATCGCATTGCGAAGCGGGTGTACCGTGCCCTGCATCTGTCGGGCTATGCGCGGATCGACTTCCGCATGGATGCCGAGGGGCGGGTGTATGTGCTCGAGGCGAACGTGAACAGCGATCTGACGCCGGGCGAGGACTTTCCAGAATCGGCGAAGCATGCCGGTCTCGACTACGGCCAGTTGCTGCAGCGCATCCTCAACGTCGGCATCGGCTACAAGCCGGCGTGGATGGTCGAGTGAGATCCGCGCCGTTGAGCGACACGTGGGCCAACGCGAGCCTCGATGAGTGTTTGGTGCAGGGTCTTCCTGCGCCCATTTCGAAACCCGAGCCAGAGCTTCCGGCGTCGCTCACGCCTCCGTTGTTGTCGTCACCGACCTTGCAACCACGGCACCTCAGGGTGCCGTGGCGGACAGATATTTTCTATTGACAGCGGGGGGCCTTATGAGTGTTGGACAGCTGCACGCTGTAGATGCGTAGATGCGTCACTCGCCACTGGACTTGGGATGAAGGCCAAGCCGCCGATCCCAATCGGCCACATTGACAACATACGGCACTTGCAGCCGTCGATCCGAGCGGCCCCAAAGCACCAACGCAGTAGCCGAATCGCCAGAGATCTCGACGACCTTGCGATCGACAATCCAGAACTTCACGGTCACCAAGTC
>JAYUCN010000605.1:0-9621 GCA_043740335.1 Planctomycetota bacterium | reverse complement strand
GCTCGGCCACCAGATCCTTGAACTTGTACTCCTTGCCCTTGCTCTGCTCCCACTGGAAGTACTGGGTGTTCTCGAACCACTTGCTGTTGAACACCGAGTTGAGCATGCCATGGAACACGGGCGGTGCCTTCGGGTCCTTGGCGAGGTAGGTGGCGCCGATCTGGAGCTCCAGGTTCTTCAACTCGATCGATCGCTTGTTGGCGTGCACGAACACGGCGAGCCACGCGACCAGGCACGCGATCGCCAGCGGGAACTTGATGCGCTCGAAACCGCGGGTGAGGACGAGGTCCTCTTGCCGCAAGTTGAAGCCCCCGGGCCCGCCGAGCCGACCCAGTGCCAGGCCCACGGCGGTGGCGATGCGCGGTCCGAGCTCCGCCGCAGCCTCGGGGTCGAGGTCGTGCTGGAGGTGGGAGAGCAAGTCGAGTTCTCGTGGGCCGACGCCGAACACCTCGCCGAGCATCTCCATCGTGCCCGGCGAACGAATGGCGCCACCGGTGATCCACAGCGCGCGGATCTGGCGGGCCTTGCCCGAGGACGTCAGGTAGCGCGTCAGCTCGCGGGCGAGGCGCTGCAGGTAGGCCGTCTGGGCCGCATCGACTTCGGCGTAGCGGATGGTCACGGACCGCTTCGGTGCCGACTCGACCGGTGCCTGCGCTTCGGTGCCGGCACTGCCAGCGCTGCCAGGAATCGGAGCGGGCAGGGCGTCGGCAACTTCGAGCTGTTGGTCGGCGCCCGCAGTGAAACAAGCCCGCACGGCGTCCCTGGCCAAAGCGGCGTCGAGACCGTGCCGGCGAGCCACGTCGTCGGCGACGACCGCGTCCCCGATGCGCAGCGCGCGCATCTCGACGAGTCGTTCGCCCTGCACGAGCACGACCTTCACGCTGCGCGCCCCCAGATCGACGACAGCCGTCACGACCTCGTCGCCAGCCACCGCCTTCTCACCGACTTGTTCGAAGATGCCAGCCCAATGCGCCGCGCGCCACAGCGCCATGGTGTCGATGTCGATGGTCTCGACCTCGACCGACCGACCCGACAGGGCCGCCAGCTGGCTGCGCAAGCCCTCCTTCGGCACCGAGGCCACCATCACGCGGGTGCCACCTTCCGCACCTTCGCCCATCTCGTAGAAGTCGACGATCATGTCGTCGATGGCATGGCTGTGGATCTCGCCTTCGATCTCGGCCTTGACCACTTTGCGGATCGCATCGTGGCCCTTGAACGGCAACTCGATGACGCGCAGAACGGCTTCGCGGCACGGGTGGCCGAGCGTCACTTCGCCGCGCATGCCTTCGTCGATCGCGGCGCGCGCCGCCGCGGCGACGACCTCCATGCGCGTGCCGCCGTCGCCCGACGGAACGCTGGCAGGCGAGGCATGCACCCGCACGAGCCGTGTCTTGCGGTAATTGCCGTCCAACTCGACGACCTTCACGGTCTGGTCGCCTGGGTCGATGCCGATGCTCCTCACCATGATCTCACCTGTTCGCTTGCCACCGGCATGACACCGGTCGGATGCTCCTGGTCAACGCTTCGTGTTTGGCGCCGTCGACGGCACACCCTGCCTCTCGAGGTCGTATCGCTCGCGTTGCGGGTCGTCCAGCAGCGCCCGGATGCGCTGCTCGGTCCGATGGTTCTTCCATAGTATTCGGCTCTGCGCCGCCGGCGGCAGCTGGCTGGTCTCCACGCTCAGCGCCACGGCGATCTCCTCTTCGCGATCCCGCTGCATCACGAGTCGCAGGCTCCGTTCCTGGTTCGCACAAAGACCGTACTTGGCCACGAGTTGGCGAACATATTCCTGTTCGGGAGCAGGGGCCGCACTCTCGGCGGCGAAGACGCGCGGCACAAGGAACCCGACGTTGATGCCGGCGGCGAAGCTTCCCAGGGCCGCGCCGAGAGTCCATAGTCGCGCGCGTTTCACTTCCTTCGACGCTCCACTGCACGGTCACCGTTATCGATCAGGGGGACCAGCGCGTCCAGCCTCTGCATCTCCCGCTCGACCTCGTCCGGTGCCGCCTGCAACGTGTCGCATCGACCACCGTCGAACAGACCGCCGTGCCAGGCGAGGCCGATCGCGAAGACGATGGCAGCCGCCATCAACAAGCGCTGACAGGTCCGCACGAGGCCCGCCGAGATCTCGATCTGGTCCATCTCCTGCCGGCTCGGCAGCCGCCGCGCCGCCGCGAGCACCCCAGCCGTGAAGCCGACGGCAGCAACCGGCCCGCCCGCGCGGCCCGCCGCGAATCCGGCGCGTAGGGCCCGCGCCTGCTCGAGGTGTCGCCGCAGCAAGGGCTCTGCGACCAGGCGGGTCTCGAACGCAGCGACTTCCGCGGCAGCAAGCTCCGCATCGAGGAAGCGGTGCAACAGCAGTTCATCGGCATATGAGAGTTTCATCGTTTGCCTCCGCGGCGGGGGACCGCGATGGGGGCCGCCCCGGCCGTCTTGCTCGTCTCGATATCGCCACCGGGCACCAGCTCAGGATGCGTGCGCTCGAGCAGGTCCTTGAAGCGTCGGCGGGCGCGGAACAGACGCGATTCGACGGTGCCGAGCTGGATCTGCAGCACCGACGCGATCTCGGTGTAGGACAGGTCTTCGAACTCACGCAGCATGAGGATCGTCCGGTATTTCTCCGGCAGCGCATCGACGATCTCGCGCGTGACCAACGCAAGCTCGGCGGCCAGCAGCGGGGCAACGGGGCTCTCAGCCTCATGGTCGCGCACCCCGGCATCCAGCACCGACTCGTCCTCGACCAGGCGCAGGCGCCGGTGGCCGGCGCGCGAGATGTGGTCCGTCGCGGCGTTCACGGTGATGCGGTAGAGCCACGTGAAGAACGCCGACTCCTGCTGGAAGGTGTGCAGCTTGCGAAAGACCTTGAGGAAGACGTCCTGAGCCAGGTCCTCGCACTCCACCGGGTCGCGGCAGTAGCGACCGAGCAGCCGGAACACCCGGTCCTTGTAGCGGTCGATCAGGGTGGCGAACGCGACCTCGCTGCCATCGAGGATTGCGGCGATCAGATCCTGGTCGGAGGTCTCAGGGTTGCGCTTCAAGGCGAACACGCCGGCCTTTGAGGGGGAGGAAGGGCCTTTCTTCCATGTCCTGTCAGGTGTCTCACTGCGGGTGTCTCACTGCGGGTGTCTCACTGGAGGGGTCTCTCTGGGGCCGGGTCAGCAGGTGGCCCATCTTGTCACGCTTGGTATCCAAGTACTTTTGGTTGTGTTGGTTGGGAACCACAACGAGCGGGACCTGCGCAACGATTTCGAGGCCGTATCCCTGCAGCCCTGCGAGTTTCTTCGGGTTGTTCGTGAGCACCCGCAAGCGGCGCACGCCGAGATCATGCAGGATCTGGGCGCCGGTGCCGAACTCGCGTTCGTCGGGGCGGAAGCCGAGGTGCCTGTTCGCCTCGACGGTGTCCATGCCGCCGTCCTGCAGGGCGTAGGCCCGCAGCTTGTTGGCCAGGCCGATGCCCCGACCTTCCTGGCTGATGTAGAGCACGATGCCGCGGCCGTCTTCCTGCACTCGCTGCATGGCGTGGTGAAGCTGCGGACCGCAGTCGCAGCGCAAGGAACCGAACGCATCGCCGGTCAAGCATTGCGAGTGCACCCGGACGAGCACGGGCGCCTCGATGGGCGGGAACCGGCCGCCGTCCCCCACCCGCTCGATGCCAACGGTCAATGCCATGTGCGTGCGGCCGTCGACGAGGCTGTGGTACGAGTGGCAATCGAACATGCCGTGCAGCGTCGGCATCTTGGCGACCGCCACGCGTTCGATCAGGCGTTCCCGGCGGCGCCGGTATTCGACGAGGTCGGCGATGCAACCCATCTTGAGGTTCCGTTGCTGGCAGAACACTTCGAGATCGGGCACGCGCGCCATCTCGCCGTCGTCCTTCGTGATCTCGCAGATCACACCGGCCGGACGCAGGCCGGCGAGGCGGCACAAGTCGACGATGCCCTCGGTCTGACCCGTGCGAACGAGCACGCCACCGTCGCGTGCCCGCAGGGGCAAGATGTGGCCAGGCCGCGCAAGATCCTCGGGGCGAGCCTTGGGGTCGACAGCGACGAGGATCGTGCGGGTGCGGTCCTTGGCGGAGATCCCGGTCGTGACCCCTTCGGCAGCTTCGATGCTGATCGTGAACGCCGTGCCGAAGCGCGACTTGTTCTCGCTGACCATCAGCGGCAGCTGCAGCTGGTCACAGATCGTGCCATCGAGAGCGAGGCAGATCAGGCCGCAAGCCTCCCTCGACATCTGGGCGACGAGTTCCGGCCTGGCGAACTCGGCGGCAAAGCACAGATCGCCCTCGTTCTCGCGATCGGGATCGTCGACGAGCACGATCGGACGACCGGCCTTCAGTTCTTCGAGCAGCTCGGGGATGGGCGAAAACGTCATTCGGGGATGTCTCGGTCGACTCGCAGACGGGGGCCGCGGAGTCTAGTGCAGGGGCCACCGCTGGTCGCGCCCAACCTCCATCGTGGATGGGCGGCCACCACCTCTACGGAAAGGGCAACCATCGCCCGAGGTTCAGCCGACAGCGGCGTTTCGGTTCACCTTGCCGCAGAACCCGACGTTGGGGTGCTTGCCTGCTGCATCCCGCGGCACTCGCGGTCGCTCGCCTACCACTGGCGCGGTCAGAAACGCGATGCCACGGGAGTCGCAAGTCCATGCTGTGTCAGCAGTTGGTTTTCTCTTCAGCACATCTGAGCAAGACGCCGAAGCGGCTCCTGGCAAGGGCGCAGTCGCACGCAACTGGGAAGAAGAGCAACCGGGATGAAACGCACTCTGCTGGAAGTGTTCTGCGGCCTTGCGGCCTTGGTCCTGATGGCGTCGTTCCATCACGAGATCACCCGGCTGGAGGTACAGCAGCAGGACGTGAACGACCTCGAACGCAAGGTCGAACGCGCCGTGGCAGCGGTGGGAGACCCCCACGAGATCGAGCAGCTGCGCCGGCAGATCATGGCAGAGACCGAGACTCGCATGCAGGCTCTCGAAGCACAGCTGCAGTCGGCAGCCGCCGGCTCCGAGAAGCAGAAGGTCATCGCCGAGGAACTGCAGCGCGCCAAGAACGACGCCACGACGTTCCGCAATCAGGTATCGACCGACTTCGAACGCACGAAGCAGCTGGTCGACGCCTACATGAGCGAGGTGCGCGCCAAGGAGAAGGACGCCGCCATGCGGCTGTCGGAGACTCACATCGCGATCGCGCAGCTGGCCAGCCAGCTCTACCGCGACCCGACCGAGCTGACCCGCACGATGCTGCTGCCTACGGTGCAACTCAATGGGGACGACACGGTGGGTTCCGGCACGGTCGTGTTCTCGGGCGAGAACAGCAAGACCAACAAGGTCGAGACCTACGTGCTGACCTCGAACCACGTCGTGCGCAACATCCTCGCCGACACGCCAAAGGCCGCCCAGGACGGGTTCGACGTCACGATCTACCTGCCGGGTGAGCGACTCGTCGTGAAGGGCCACATGGTGGCGAACCAGCCCAAGATCGACGCCGCACTGGTCAAGTTGGCCACCGACCGCAAGCTTCCCTATGTCGCCAACGTGCTGCCGCGCGCCGAAGCCGGGCAGGTCAAGGTCTGGGATCCCGTCTGCGCCGTCGGTTGCCCGCTCGGCAACGACCCGGTGCCGAGCAACGGCGAGGTCAGTTCGCTGCGCAACGAACTGAACGGCGCCAACTACTGGATGGTCAACGCGCCGACCTACTTCGGCAACAGCGGCGGCGGCATCTATCGCTCCGACACGCGCCAGCTCATCGGCGTGTTCAGCAAGATCTACACGCACGGCAAGGGCACCCCGGTCGTGGTGCCGCACATGGGCCTGTGCACACCGATCGAACTCGTCTACGAGTGGCTCGCTGGCGAGAAGATGGAGCACCTGCTGCAGAGCAGCTCCGTCAGTCGCGTGGACCTGAGCCAGCTCGCCGCGCCACCCAAGTGATCCGCTCGCGCTGCCGGTGAGGACAACCGCGGCCGAACCACAGCGGCCTGCTGCCGTCAGCGGCGCAGGCGACGCGCGAGGCGACGCAGCTCGGGACTGTCCATGCCCGCAGCGCGGGCCTCGTCGAGGCAGGTGCGCGCATCCTCGGTGCGTCCCAGGTGGCGCAGATAGCGCGCCCTGGCCGCGTGGAGTCGCGGCTCGCGCGGTCGCTCGGCGATCGCTTCGTCGACCAGTTCGAGCGCGCGCTTGGGATTGCGCCTCCGGTCGAAGAGGTCGGCCATCTCGAGCAGGATGTCGGGCTGGCCCGGCGAGATCTCGAGCGCCGCCGCCAACAGGTCGAGCGCTTCGTCGGCTTCACCGAGCCGTCGCTTGGCGACCGCCGAGAAGATCAAGGCCGGCCAGAACTCCGGCTGCAGGTGCAGCCACAGCTGGAACTCGGCGAGGGCCGCGCGTGGGTTGCGACCGCGCTGGGCCCGATCACTCGCCTGCGCGAAGCGGGACTCGAAGTCGGCGACGTCCAGTTGCAGGAGCGCGCGCACGGCACGATCGCGCACATCGAGATCGCCGAGCGAACGCACGCCGCCCGTGAGTTCGACGCGCGCCTCCCTGCGCAGCCCGCAGGCGAGCAGGCACAAGCCGAGGAAGACGCGGTCCTCGCCGACCAGCAACGACCGCAACGACGAGAGCGCGGTCACGACCTCCGTCGGCGGCTGGCGGTTGGCCAGATGTGCCTGCAGACACTCGAGCAGGACCCCGGCACCTCGATCCGCATCGTTCCATTCGCCGGCCCGCACGGTACGTTCGCGCATGCGACGCAAGCCGCGCAGTTCCAGATCCCAGGCGTCGATCTCGCGCTGTTCAGCGAAGCTCAACTGGGCGAGGTGCGAGAAGAAATCCGGATGGCCGTCGACATCCAGTCCCTTCTCCCACAGGCCACGTGCCGCCCCGCTGTCGCCGCGCCGCGCCATGAGGATGCCGAGGCTCTCGAGCCCGCGCGGGGGCGGCGGATCGAGGTGCGTCGCGTATTCGAGCCACAGCAGGGCGCGCTGGTCGTCTCCCATGTCGGACAACTGCTCGGCAACGGCCACACAGGCGTCGCCGTCAAACGGCTGCGCCGTGTAGCAGCGGTCGAGGAACCGCCGCACGACCTCCTGGTCGAGGCGTGCGCCGTCGAGGGCGATCGCCGTCGTCGCATTGGCGACCCGCAGCGCCAGACCGAACGACGGATCGAGAGCCAACGCGTCGGCGAACGGGCGGATGAGCGCTTCCCGATCGTCCGGCACCGCGATCTCGAGATCCCCGCTGAGCAGCATCGCGTTGTCCAACCCTTGCAGGAAGTGTTGGAACGCCACCCCGTTGCTGGTCAACAGGCCGCGCGGCGGCGCGTGGTACTCGACGTCCAGGAGGCGTGCGAGATGGCGCGTGAGGCGCAGCAGTCCGGGCACGGGATCCTGCAGCTGCACGACCCCGCCCATCTTCTCGGTGACGAACTCGTCTTCGTCTTCGTCGCGGAAGACGTGGAACTCGACGCGCAGCCCGCCTTCGACGGGCACGATCTCGCCGGTCACGACCGCACGCACTTCGAGCTCCTCCGGCAGGAACTCGAAGGCCTCGTCGCGTTCGGGCGGCGACTCCATCTGCACCCAGGTAACGGGCCCGCCCTCGGACGTCGTCTGGAGCTCGAGCATGGCGGACGGGCCGATCTGCCCCTGATTCAGCACCTGATGCACGAAGTCCGGGATGCGGCGCGCCAGGACGCCGGCATCCAGTCCGTGCCATCCCTCTCCTGCCGCCGCGGCTAGCGGCAGGAACATGACCTCGGGATCGTCCAGGTCGTCGTGCGGTTGCTGTTTGTCGGCCATGAAGTGGTCGCGATGCGGCCTATCCGGGCGGCCAGCGGAACGGCCGGCCCGCCATCACGTGCACGTGCAGATGGAACACGGTCTGGCCAGCACCAGCACCGTTGTTGATGACGATGCGCGAACCCTGTTCAGTGCCCTGTTGACGGGCGACGGCCGCCGCCGTCAGCAGCAGGTGGCCGAGCACTGCCGCATCGGTCGGACCGGCATCATCGAGCGTCCGGATCGGTCGCTTGGGGACGACCAGGAAATGCATGGGTGCCTGTGGCGAGGCATCGTGGAACGCCACACAGTGTTCATCCTCGTGCAGCAACGTGGCTGGGATCTCCCGGCGCAGGATGCGGGCGAAGACGTTGGTCGGATCGTAGGTCAACGGGTGCGGGTTCGTCGGCTCGGCGCCGGCTGCCGATGGGCCGAGAGTAAGGCGAGTCGTCGCCGTGGCTCAAGTCCTTCCGCAAGGAAGATCGGGGCGGGAGCGGGATTCGGCGGGGCGATCAGGATGCCCGGAACGACTTCGGCCTGCCTGCAGCGGACCTGCAGCGGGCCGGAAGTCGCTCGCGGCGGAAGGCGCCGCTACCGTGGCCAACCATGCCGCTCCGCATCCGCCCGTTCACGGTCGCCATCGCCGGCGGCTCCGGCAGTGGCAAGACCTCGCTCTGCCGCACGCTCATGACGACCCTGGGCGCCGACCGATGCGCGGTGCTGGACCACGATTCCTACTACCGCGATCTGTCGCACCTGCCCCCGGCGGTGCGCGCCGAGGCGAACTTCGACCACCCCGAGAGCCTCGAGAGCGACCTGATGGCGCGCCACGTTGCCAGCCTGCGGGCGGGGACCGCCGTGGAACGTCCGATCTACGACTTCGCGACCCACACACGCACGGTTCGCACCACGCGCATCGAGCCGCGCCCCATCATCCTCTGCGAGGGCATCCTGCTGCTCGCGGTGCACGAGCTGAGCGCTGCCTTCGACCTGCGCATCTTCCTCGACACGCCGGCCGACGTGCGGGCCCTGCGCCGCGTGCGCCGCGACATCGTCGAACGCGGGCGCACCGTGGAATCCGTGGTGCACCAGTACCTCGAATCGGTGCGGCCGATGCACGAACGCTTCGTCGAACCCGCGCGCGCCACCGCGGATCTCGTGCTCGGTTGGCAGCACACGCCCGCCGAGTGGGCCGCGACGGTGGTGGCGACCCTGCGCGGGCGCATGGCTTCCCCAGACTCGATCACCTGAATCGGTTTCCTGAGTCTCGGCTGCACTCGTCAGCCGCGGTCAGCGGACGCGCAGACCGGCCGGCAACAGGGCATAGATCATCGGCCGGCCGTCGCTCGCCAGGGCATCGCGCACGACGCCGACGACTTCGCCGAAGCGTCCGCACTCGGCGAGCAGCGTGCGCAGCAGGGCGACATCCCCACCGAGTCGTGCCTGCGTGTCGAACAACGACGCGAACAGCGAGTCGGCGAAGTTCTTCGGTTCGGGCACGTGCACAACCTCGACGTCGTCGCCGAGGTTCGCCCGCTTGCGCACCATCGCGATCGCGTCGTCGAGGCCACCGATCGCGTCGACGAGTCCGTTCTCGACGGCCTGCTGCCCGGACCACACGCGCCCACCGGCGATCGCGTCGATCGTCTCCCTGCTCTTGCTTCGCGACGCCGCGACGTTGGTCAGGAACTGCTCGTAGACCTCGTCGACGAAGCTCTGCATGCGGCTGCGCGCGGCGTCGCTCCACGGACGATCCATCGCATCCATGAGCGGACCGTCGTCGCGGCGCACGATCTCGGTGTGCACGCCGAGCCGCCGCATCAGCGCCCCGGGTTGGAAGCGCATGCCGAAC
>JAYUCN010000604.1:0-1581 GCA_043740335.1 Planctomycetota bacterium | reverse complement strand
CTGCCGTTCCACGCGCTCGACGAACGCAGTCTCGACCCGCGACTTCGCCATCGGCTGCCGGTCGATGTCGCGAACCGCCACAACGCGATCGCGGTCGGGGAGGAGGACGGCAACCTCCAGGTCGCGCTGAAGAACCCGTTCGACCTGCTCGCGGTCGACGAGATCCAGGAAGTCACCGGCATGCCGGTGCAGGCGGTGCTGGCGACGCCGCAATCGATCGCCTTGGCCCTGAGCCGTCAGCAGAAGGGCGCGTCCGGCATCGAAGGTCTGATCCAGCGCCTGCTGAAGTCGGAGATCGACAGCCAGAGCATCTCCGACGCCGACAAGCTGCGCCGACTGGTCGGCGACGACGCGGTCGTCAAGCTCGTCGACCATCTCATCGAAGAAGCGATGCGGGCGCGCGCGTCCGACATCCACGTCGAGCCGCAGCGCAACGGCTTGCGCGTGCGCATCCGCGTCGACGGCGAGATGGACACGCTCTACACGCTGCCGGCCGGGTTGCACCGCGCCGTCGTCGCCCGCATCAAGGTCGCGTCGAACATGGACATCGGCGAGAACAGGAAGCCGCAGGACGGCCGCATCGCCGTCTCGGCGAAGGTCGAGATGCGCGTGTCCGTGCTGCCCAGCGTGCTCGGCGAGAAGGCCGTCATGCGCGTGCTCGACCGCACCGGCGTCACGCTCGACCGGGCCAGGCTCGAACTGTCGGAACACAACCTCGGCCTGTTCCGCCGCGGCTACTCGGCGCCGAACGGCATGGTGCTGCTGACCGGCCCGACCGGCTCGGGCAAGACGACCACGCTCTACACGGCGATGTCGGAGCTGAACAGACCCGACAGCAACCTCGTCACGGTCGAGGATCCGGTCGAGTACGAACTCGCCGGCATCACGCAGGTGCAGGTCGACGCCAAGGCGGAACGAACGTTCGCGACGGCGCTGCGGTCGATCCTGCGCCAGGACCCGGACATCGTCATGGTCGGTGAGATCCGCGACGCCGAGACCGCGAGCATCGTCGTGCAGGCGGCACTGACGGGCCACCTCGTACTGAGCACGTTGCACACGAACGACGCGCTGTCGACCGTGCACCGCCTCTGCGACATGGGCATCGCCCCGTACCTGCTGGGCCCCGCCTTGCGTTGCGTGGTCGGGCAGCGCCTCCTGCCGCGCGTCTGTCCCGACTGCGCCGAACCGGTCACGCCACCGAAGGTCGTGCTGGCCGAGTTCGGCCTCGATCAAGCACAGGAGCGCACCGGCTTCCAGCGCGGCAAGGGCTGCCAGGCGTGCCGCGGTCGCGGCAAGCGCGGTCGCGCAGCGATCCATGAAGTGCTCTACGTGTCGCCCGAACTCGCGTCCGCGATCTCGCGGCGCGCGCCCGAGCACGAACTGCAGCTGGCGGCGACGGCGGCCGGCTACCGCCGCATGTTGCACGATGGGCTCGAGAAAGCGCAGAAGGGCATGGTCACGATCGAAGACGTGCTGGCGGTAGCTCGTACCGAGTGAGGCTGGCCTGGCACTTCCTAGCCGCCGATCAACCGAAGGTCGAACTCGAAGGGAACGTGTTCGCCGATCACCACCTTGACGAAG
>JAYUCN010000603.1:0-1582 GCA_043740335.1 Planctomycetota bacterium | reverse complement strand
CGGGGGTCGACGAGAAAGGGGCGCCCCACGAAGGTGCCGTGATCGTGCGTGTGGCCGAAGGGCAGCCCGCGCATCGCGCCGGACTGCGCCGCGGCGATGTCGTGCTGCGCGTGGACGGCCAGCCGATCCTCGATGCACAGGTGCTGCACGAACGCATCGTGCGCGGCAACCCGGGATCCAGGATCGCACTCGAGTTGTTGCGCGATGGGCGCGTTCACGATCCGATCGTGGCAGTGCTCGGCGAGGTTGGCGGTCCGAAGGCCGTCGGTCCGGCGAACTGAACTGCCCCGATTCGAGAGCGACGCGTGGATCGTGCCAACCCCGAGACCCTGGTGTTCGTCCTGCCTGGACTGCTGCATCAGTTCGGCAACCTGCTGCTCCTGATTCAGGGCACCGCCCAGACCGTCACGCCCGCGACCCTCGTCAGCGCGCAGAAGGCCGTGCTCGGTGCCACGACGCGCGGCAGCAACAGCCTCCACCTGCTGCGGTATCTGCTCGGCGATCCCGTGGCTCCTGCCGGTGATCCGCACGAGCTGCTCGAACAACTGGCCGAGCTCGTGCGCGTGCCCATGCGCGAGAACAACCAGTTGCTCGAACTGCGCCTGCCGCGCGAGCGTTCGCCCGGCTCCGTCGATGCCGGTCACTTCGTCGTGCTCGTCGTCGAAGCCCTGCGCAACCTCGTCGACATCGTGCCACCGGGGGTGCGCGGCATGGTCCTGCTCGAGCTCTCCCGCAGTGGTGCGGCGACGACGCAAGTGCGGCTCCGCTTCGAACCGTCGGCCGGCGAGCTGCCGTTTCCCCTGGCGGCCGGCGAGGTGCAGCGGGCCCTGTCGCAGCGGGCGGCGGAACTGCGGGCGGCCACGGCGTGCCGCGTGCACGGTCGCGGCATCGAACTCGAGTTCCAGACGGGCGGTGTCTCGCGGGTTGCGGAAGCTTGAGCTAGCCTTCACGGGTCCTTCTCGGAGTCTGCCCAGTCTCTGCTCGGTTCCTTCCTTCACCGAGCCGAGAACGTGATCGCCGTGGCAAAGCAAAAAGTCCTGGTCATCGAAGACGAGCCCGACATCCTCGAAGTCATCCAGTACAACCTCGAGCGGGAAGGTCACAAGGTCATCGCCTGCCGAAACGGCGAGCAGGGCCTGAGTCGCATCCGCACAGACAACCCCGACCTCGTCATTCTCGACCTCATGCTGCCCGGCATGGACGGCGTCGAGGTCTGCCGGCAGGTGAAGGCGGATCCGATCACCCGCGCCATCCCGATCATCATGGTGACGGCAAGAGCGAAGAGAGCGACATCGTGCTCGGGCTCGGCATCGGCGCCGACGACTACCTCGGCAAGCCGTTCAGCCCGCGCGAACTGATCGCGCGCGTCAAGGTGGTGCTGCGCCGCGGCCCCCTGCGCGAGCAGAGCGGCGGCGGCGAGCGGGTCGTGCGTGGCTCGTTGACCATCGACCTCGGCCGCCACGAAGCCCACATCGCCGAACAGCCGATCGTGCTGACGCCGACCGAAATGCGCCTGCTGCACTTCCTGGCCTCGCACCCGGGCCGCGTCTTCCCGCGCGCGCACCTGCTGAGCCGCGTCATC
>JAYUCN010000602.1:0-9645 GCA_043740335.1 Planctomycetota bacterium | reverse complement strand
CCGGCCCTGCGGCGCGGCCGACGTAGGGGAGTAGACGGTCGCGCCGAGCCACGTGCCCGGTCCCGGCAGCTCGCGTTCGCCGCCGGCCGGCAGGTCGCACGGCAGCTCGAGTTCGAGCACGCGGCGCGACAGGTCGATGCCGACCCGCGCGAACGGCAGCAGCGCGCCCATGCCGAGGATCGCCTCGAACGGCCCGTCGGCGGGCCCGCCGAAGCCGCAGAGCTGCACGACCGGATCGAGTTCGCGCACGCCGCCCAACTCGAGCGCCGGCAGCGTCGCCAGAAGTGCGACGACCTTCTGGCCGCCGGCGGCGACGCTGTCGTCCGCCAGGGCGCCGCGCGCGAGCCAGGCGCCGCACGCGACCGGCAGGCCGAGGCGCTCGAGCGCGCGGGTGTCGAGGTGCAGCATGAACGGCAGGCCGGTGTCGAGCAGCGCCGACAGACGCACACCGTTGATCACGACGTCGACGAACACGAGGCCGTTCTCGCAGCGGATCGGTACGGTCAGCACACGCCCTTTCGACTCGAGCGCGGCGAGCGGCGTCACGGGCGCGCCGCGGAACCAGAGGCGGCCACCGGCGAGGTCGAACACTGGCGAGTCGACGAACAGGATGTCACCGCCGACCAGGAAGTGGGGTTGGCGATCGGAGTACGTGCCGGGCGAGATAGGCATCCGCATGACCATCGCCTCCAGCTGCAGCGCGGTGCGGTCGCCGAGGTCGATACGTCCGAGCCAGCCGATGTCGCCCATGGCGACGCCGCTCAGCGAATCGAACGACACAGCGCCTCGGCGCGGCAGATCGAGGGCCGCGGCGAGTTCGGTGCGCAGCGAGCTGCTCGTGGCGCCGGTATCGACGAGGGCGAGCAGCGGCCACTTGCCGTCGTAGTCGACGTGCGCGAGATGCAGGCTGGCAGCGCCGGGCACCGATTCGGGCACGACCTCGAGACGCCCTGCGTACTGCAGCCGCGGCGTGGTCGGCGCCGGGCAACCCGCGAACAGTTCGGCCGGCGGCGACGCCACTGCTTCGACGCCGTCGATCGTGTACAGCGTGCGCACGGGATGTCCAAGCACGCCCACGAGCTGGCGCCGCGGCAGCCACAGCTCGCCGAACCGCTGCCAGTCGGCGTAGCGCGTCCAGGTGATCGCCGGCTGCTCGAGCCTCGCCACTTCGAGCAGCCGTTGGTCCTGCGTGTCGAAGAACATCTGCAGGTTGCTGCCGGCGGGCGAGCGCATCAACACTACGTTCGCCTGTCGCGCGGACGGGAAGCCCTCGGGCAGATCGTCGTGTTCGCGCAGGTGCCACGGGGCGCTGAGGTCGAGACCGCCGACGATACGATCGCCGCGCAGGTAGAGCAGGCCGTCGATGAAGGCGCTCTCGAAGCAGAGTTGCGAGTTCACGGCGTCGAGCGGGCCAGCGTCGTTCCACGCGTAGCGGCCGTCGGTGATCATGACGGCAGGCGGTGCCGCGGCTGCCTGCGGTGCATGCTCACGCCGGAAGCCGAACGGTTCGTGCCGGATCCACGTGGTGACGCGCGTCGTTTGGGTGCCGCGCGTCATCGTGCCAGTCGTGCGCCAGACCGGGGGTGGCGGGGAAGGGGCAGTCGCCGCCGCGTGGCGGGCGAGGTGAGCGCGCAGAGTGTCGTAGGCGACGGGTGGTGGGACCACTTCCTGGCCGGGCGACGCGGTCGTGGTCAGCGTGGTCAGCAGAAGGAGCAGCGGGAGCCGGCACATGTCGCGTAGGGTGTCGACAACCGTATCCGTTGCGATCGTTGCCGCGTCCGACCCGGACGCTGAAAATGAGATGGAGGATGGCTCCCGCGAGTCGCCAGCGAGCGTCTCCTCGGGGCTCTGCCGGACCTCACGGCAGCTTGACCTTGCGCTCCACGCCGGCGTTGCTGCGCACCGTCAGTTCCACGCTCTCGCCGGGCTGCAGCCACAGCGACCGATTCCAACTCCACGCGGGCAGCCCTTCGCAGCTCTTGCCGCCGATCGCGACGAGCCGGTCCCCGGCCACGAGCCCCGCTCGCGCCGCCGCGGAGCCGAGCGACACTTCCACGATGCAAGGGAACGAGTACGGCCAGCCTCGCGCGACGGTTGCTGGCGAACCAACCGAGAGACCGAGCGTCATGCCGGGTGCCGGCACGCGCCAGGTCCCGCCCGCATCGCGTGCCACACCTGCCCCGAGTTCCAGTTCGACCACCTGACGCTCGTCGTCGACACCAACCCGCGTGCAGGCCATCAGAGCGCCGCAACCGAGGATCGCGCGGTGCGCGCGCGCGGCCGGCAGGAAGGTGAGCTGCACGATGGGCCGCTCGTAGAGGATCGGCCCGAGCCGCAGTTCGGGCAGCGTCGCGAACAGGTCATCGCTGCCACCACCGCCGGCACCGACACTGCGCGTGGGCACAGCGCCCTGCGCGAGCCACGTCGCGCGATCGGTCGGCAACCCGAAGTGTTCGAGGGCCTCCTGGTGCAGGCGCAACGGTACCCAGAACCCGGTGTCGAACAGCGCCGGCATGCGCTTGCCGCCGATCTCGATCTCGACGTCCAACGTGTCGCCACCGACCCGCTTCGCGGCGAACGCGATCGTGACGACCCGTTCGCCGGGCTGCTCTGCCGCGGGCTCCCCACCCGTGAAGCGCGTGAGCGGCGTGACCGGCGCACCGCGCAGCCAGAGTCGACCAGCGGCGAAGTCGAGCACTGGCGAGCCGGAGAGCAGTTCTGCGCCACCGAGCAGGAACTGAGGCGCCTGATCCGGCGGCAACTCGAAGATCGCCGGCAGCGTGAGGCACGACACCGGGAGCTGCAACACGCGACGCTGGCCGAACACGAACTCGTCGATCCACGCGCGGCGCGTCTCGGCCACGCCGTTCGCGGTCGTCAGCGCCTGCCGGCCCAGCGGCAGCAGTTGCTGCACCTGCGCGAGCCGCGGCGTGACCGCACACGCGTCCGCACCCGTGTCGACGAGCATGACGACGTTCGGCTGCGAGCCAACCCGCATGTCGGTCACGACGACGTGGCCATGGCCCGGCACGGTGTGGGGCAGCAGACGCAGCGGTCCGGCGTCCAGCGCGCGGGGCAACGGCTGTTCGGGGTTGCCCGCGAACAACGCGTCGGGATGGCGCTCGACGAGGCGCACTTCGTCGATCTCGACGACATCGAGGCCGGGATTGCTGCGCGGATCGAGCCGGCCTGCCACCCGCAACGACGGCAGCGAGAACTGGCCGAACTTCTTCCACCGACCGAAGCGCACGAACCACGACGGCTCGACCTCGGCCTGGGCGATCTCGAGCAGCCGTCCGTCCTTGGGATCGAACTGGAAGAACAGCAGCGTGCCCGCGGTGGTCACGAAGTGCGTCTGCTGCACGTCGATGTCGCGTTCGATCTCCGCCGGGAGGTCGCGCGTCACGCCGAGCTTGATGTTGGCGTCGAAGTTCGCCCTGCCCGCGTCGGTGAAGCGTGGATCCAGGTAGAGCAGGCCGTCGCAGAACGCGTGCTCCATCACCGTGATCGCCGCCGGCCCGACGAGCGGCGTTCCGGGCCGCGCCGGTCCGGTCGGCAGGTGCGTCGGCGCCCACGCATGGCGGCCGTCGCTGACGAAGACCTCCCCCTCGCCTGCCAGCGGCAGCCATTCTTCGCGGTAGGCGAACGGTGCGCGCCGCACCAGGATGTGGAGCCGGAACTGCTTGCCGCCTCTGGTCACGCGCGCCCCGAGGTAGAGATCGCCGCCGCGCAGTGCCGCTGCATCACCGAGCGAGTCGGTGTGGCGACGCAGGATCTCCTGGAGTTCTGGGCGCGCCTGCTGTTGGGCAGGGACGACGACGGCGAAGACGACGATGGCGAGGCAGCGCATGCGTTCGATTCTCGCACGCGCGAGCGCGAAGAACGCGGAGTCAATCGACCCCATGCAAGCTGTTCCCGTCAGCGCACCCGGTGCGAACCGCCAGGCGCCTTCACCCCAAGCAGGATCCCTTCGATGCTCAGATCCTCGTCGACCTCGGGCCAGTGGATGCCTTGGCCTTCTCCACGCAGTTCCAGATGTTGGCGCTGGGCCGGGGTCGCACACTGCAGACGTGGGAACCACGACAGCGGCACCGTGATGCGCCGGCCGTCGGCAAGCGTCACGATCAGTACGTCTTCACGCACCACTGCAGCCAGGGCGCGCGCATCAGAAGGCGAAGTAGTCATGCCATGCTCCCAGGAACCGGGTTTGCTCCGCACGAACCACGCGCTCGATCCAAGTCAGTTCCTAGGCGCGGAATCCCGAACTGCTCGCGCAGGATACCGGCTCCAGCCAGAACCTGGCCAGTCCCCCAGCGCGCTGCACGTGTACGTGAGGAGCCTCCCCGGCTTCGTTGACGTTCGCGCGCGCGGTTCGACCGGCTGATCGCGTTCGGCGAAGCACTGCCGCAGCTGCGGCGCGTGTTGGCACACGACCTGGCGCGGCCGGGGCTGCCGCGCGAGAAGGCGCTGGCGTGCGCGGTGGCGCTGCTCACCACCTGCTGGCTGCGTCCAGGCACCGAGATCTACACCAAGGAGAACGGCAGCTTCGGTCTCGCGACGCTGCGCAACCGTCACGTCGCGATCGAAGGCAGCCGCATCCGCCTCGACTTCCGCGGCAAGCACGGGCAACGCCAACGGCACGTGGTGCAGAATGGCAAGCTCGCGCGCATCGTCGCCTTGATGAAGCGCCTGCCGGGCGAGGAGGTGTTCAAGTTCCGGGACGCGAACGGGGCCATGCGCGATCTGCGGTCCGCGCACGTGAATGGCTACATCAAGCAGGTCCTAGGTGGGATGTTCAGCGCGCGTGTGTTCCGGACCTGGGGCGGCACGCTGCTGTGTGCGGGAGCACTGGCGCGCGCGGCACGACGAACGACAGAAACGATGGCGCGCATTCCGACCGGTCCGGCGGTGCTCCACGCGATGGTGGGCAATGCGGTGCGCGAGACGGCGGCGCGATTGGGCAACACCGTGGCCGCGTGCCGTCGCGCCTACATCCACCCCGGCGTGCTGCGGGCGTTCGCACGCGGGTGGATCGTCACGGCGCCGTTGTCGCGGCCGGAGGCCCTGACCGCATCCGGGCGGGCAGGACTCGATCGCTCGGAGCGGGCGCTGCTCTCGTTGCTCCGGCGTGAGCAGGCAGCGCGCGAGCGCCTACCGCACGCCGGGGCGCCGCGGATATAAAATGATCGCGGCCAGAAAACCCAGGATCCATGCGGCTTCCAGGGTTTCGAGATGGCTTTGGATTACCTGTCTCGGTGACGTCGTTCCCGCCGGCTACTGGACGTAGAGCGAGCCGCCGCCGCCGGTGATGGTGCACGTCGGATCGGTCATCGTGATCACGATCTGCGCGCCCCCGGGGACGGGAACGTTGACCTGGACCTTGCCGGGGAACAGGTTGTTGAACACCGCGGCCATCTTGGCGGCGACCTCGTCGCGGCATTCGATCGCCGTCATGTTCGCGAGTACCGTCATGGTGCCGAGGAAGTGGTCGTAGTGCACCGACGGCTGACCCGGGCACGACACGTCCCAATGCGCGTCGAGGGTGATCGCCTGGCTGACGGTGTACGGACCGGCGGGCAGGTTGGCGCGCAGCGAGTTGCCGACCAGAGAGAACGGGATCGGCGTCTGGCTGAAGTTCGGCATCGCGTTGAACTGGCCACCGGCGCCACCGGCTTGCCCCAGCGCGGCGCCGTTCCAACCCCAACCCTCGGACGGCGCCGAGAGTTTCACACCCGCGGGAGCACCCGGCATGCCGCCGTTGCCGCGCATCGCCATCAGATTGCCGCCGAGCACAGGGCTCATCGCCGCGGTCGCCAACCTCGCGGTCACCGTCGCCAGTCCACCGCCGAGCGGCGTGACATTGAGCGCGCGCAGCAACGACGTGCCGGGCACGCCGGGAAACTGCGCCCGAATGCAGAGATTGTCGGGGTTGTTGCCGAAATTGAGGCCAGCCATCGTGAGGGTGACCACCGTGCCGATGCCGCCGCCCGACGGGCTGAACGCGCCGACCATGACCTGCGGATTCCTGACCACGGCCCGGCCGCCGGGTGAGAACCCGAAGCCCTGTGGGGCCGACGCATCGAAGAGGACATACTGGTTGTCGACCTCGGTGCCAACGAAGGAGGCATCGCCCGGCACGTCGAGTGGGCTGGACACATTGCCGGCCGCGTCGGTGATGAAGGCCAGGGTGACGACCGGCGGCACCAACAAGGTGCAGCCGAACACCGGCACCGAGATCTTCGACAGGCCGAGAACGAGCACGGTGATCTGACCCGGCTGCGCGTGCATTTGGTATTGCGTGCGCATCCCCGGCACGAGATCGCTGTCGGTCTGGATCACGACGGGAGCACCACAACCGGTGCCGAAAAGCGTGTAGGAGGGAACCGCCAGCGACAGCTGGCCACGGATCTCACCACCGGGGAACGCCGTCGTGTGCGCGTTCACGTACACGTTGCCGGCTTGCAGGGCGGCGACCTGCGCGGCCGTCAGCGTCCCGGTTGCCGTCCACTGGATCGGGCCACCGACCAGCGGCAGGATGATCGACCCATTGCTGCCCGCGGCCGCCTGATGCAGATGCGCGGCAGTGCCACCGACGAGGCCCGAGGTGACCAGGGTGACGGCAACCTGGTTGTTGGTGGTGTTCAGTACGGTGACCGCGCTGCCGATCGCGGTCGAGGCGTTGGGCGGCACTTCGTTGCCGCCGAGCAGCGACGCGGAGAAGGTGGATGTCTGCGCACGGACGCCAGCGGCAAGGCTGGCGAGTAGCACGGTCGCGGTGAGCAGGTTCTCGCACACTGGTTTGGCAAACGAGAGAAGGCGCATGGGATTCCTTTCTTGGGGGGGGAGGTCGGGCGCGTCATGGTAGCCGCCATCCATCGCACCGATGAAAGAACATGGCCCGGCAAACTCCACCCCCTCGTATGCGCCGCTCCCCCGTCGCGACCTCCTCGGGACGCCCGCACCTTCGCTCACGTCACTCCGCGAACTGCACGTCGCCGATCGGCGGTCCACGATCCAAGGGAATCCTGATCCCGACCAGCGCCCCTTCTCGCTTCTCTCGACGTGAGCCCGCCCTCGTGCGCAGAACCTGCCGCGCGCGCCAATTGTAGATCTTCGAGTCGGCGTGCAAGCGCCGCAGCACTACTCTCGTGCCTACCCTGTCCGAAGCAAGGATGACGCCATGCAGAGCACTGACATCGTTCTGAGCCGCCGCCGAATCCTGTTCGCCGCTGCGGCCCTTCCTGCCGCCAGCCTGCTGCATGGCTGTGCCACGGCGCAGCGCGCGGCTCGCAATCCCGGCGACCCCGAACCGACGCGAGAGCAGACGGAAGGGCCGTTCTACCGGCTGTTCTCGACGCCAAAGCCCACGCTGCGCGAACCAGGTATGCCGGGCACCCAGCTCGACCTGACCGGCCGGGTGCTCGACAAGCACGGCAAGCCACTCGCCAACGCGCTGCTCGACTTCTGGCACTGCGACAGCAACGGCGTCTATGACACGCGCGGCTTCCGTCTGCGTGGGCACCAGTTCTCGGACGCCGAGGGCCACTACCGCCTCGAGACGATCGTGCCCGGTCTGTATCCCGGCCGCACGCGCCACATCCACGTCAAGCTGCAGCCCGCAGGCGTGGATGTGCCGCAGGAGCCGGGGATGTTGAACCTGACGACGCAGCTCTACTTCCCCGGCGAGCCCGGCAACCAGAAGGACGGAATCTTTGATCCGTCGCTCCTGCTGGCGATCGACGGGGCCGGCGCAGCGAAGGTGGCGCGGTACGACTTCGTGCTCGACATGGGCTGAAGTCAGCGCGTCACGCTTGCTGCAGCGCCCTACCGAGTGCGCGCGCCCGTGACGACGAGGGCACCAGTCGAATCGCAAGCGATCCCAGTTCCGCTCCGCTACAACCTGCGCGCATGCGTCGCGTCGGCATCGCCGCCCTGCTCGCCCTGTCGTCGTTCCTGCTCGTGCTGGCGTTGCGAGCCACGGGCGCCGTCGATCGCCTCGAACTGCTGACGCTCGACGCACGCTATCGCCTCGGGCTCGGTCGCAAGGCGCCGGGCGACGACATCGTCGTCGCCTGGATCGACCAGGAGTCGATGGACTACATGGACAGGAACGGTGCGCCGTTCCCATGGCCGCGCGAAGTCTACGCGCAGGTGCTGCAGCACCTCGTCGCCGCCGGCGCGCGCGCGATCGGCTTCGACGTGCTGTTCGACCAGCGCGGCAACGCCAACGACGATCGCGTGTTCGGCGAAGCCCTGACGCAGGTCCATGGCGACGCGCTGGCAATGAAGTTCGTCGAGCACCGCGAGACCGGGCGCGACGAAGCGGAGACGCGCGCGTTCGCGGCACGCGGCCTCGACGTGAGGGCGCCCGCATTCGACCGACCACGCGAACACGGCATCGTGCTGCCGATCGAGGAACTCGCGGCAGGTGCCGACCAACTCGGCTTCGTCAACATCCGCGCCGACGCCGACGGCACCTTCCGTCGCTACGACCTGCTGCGCCTGTGGGGACCACCGGGTGAACCAGGCCGCGTGCATCCTTCACTCGCGGTCGCCGCTGCACTCGCCGCTGCACCCGACCGCAGGCTCTCGTGGGATGGGAAAGGCCAGCTCGCGCTGTCGAACGGCCCCGCTGTCGCAGCCGACCCCGCCGGCCGCATGTTGCTGAACCTGCGCGGCAAGGCCTTCACCTTCGCACCGGTCAAGTTCGTCAACATCCTCGAGTCGATCAACCTCGTCGCGCTGGGCAAGGAGCCGCTCTACGCCGCCGATCGCTTCCGCGACAAGATCGTGCTCGTTGGCATCCATGCCGAGGGCTACGAGGATGCGCACCCGACACCGCTCGACGCGCGGTTGCCCGGAGTCGAACTACACGCGACGGCCCTCGACAACCTGCTGCGCGGCGATGCGCTGCGCGCACCCGCTTGGGATCTGCCCCTCGCTGCCGCTGCGGCGACGCTCGCAGTCGCCGCCGTCTTCGCATTGCCCGGCGTGCTCGCGCCACTGCTCGTGCTGCTCGGCCTCGCGCTCGCCGCCATCGCGGCTGTGCTGTGGGCCTGGGTCGCACTGCTCGCCTTGCCCACGGCAGCACCGGCACTCGCCGGCGGCGCTTCGGCGACGTTCGCCTTCCTCTGGCGGCTGCTCGTCGAGGGCCGCCAGAAGCGCGAGATGCACCGCGCCTTCCGTTCCTACCTCGCGCCCGAAGTGCTGAAGGAGGTCCTGCAGAACCCGAGTGCCCTGCGGCTCGGCGGCGAGACGCGCGAGGTCACCTTGTTGTTCACGGACCTGCAGGGCTTCACGGGACTCTCCGAACGCACGCGCCCCGAAGAACTCGTCGCGTTCCTCAACGACTACTTCACGCGCATGTGCGCGCCCGTGCTCGCCGAACGCGGCGTCATCGACAAGTTCATCGGCGATGCGATCATGGCGATCTTCGGCGCGCCGATCGCGAGCGCCGACCACGGTGGTGCGGCCGTGCGCGCCGCGGTGAAGGCCCTGCAGATCAGTGCGCAGATCGCCGCCGAACTGGAAGCGCGCGGCATCCCGGGGATCTCGACGCGCATCGGCATCCACAGCGGAAGAGCGATCATCGGCAACATGGGCTCATTGGAACGCTTCGACTACACGGCGATCGGCGACACGGTG